>CALISV010000192.1 GCA_938041615.1 uncultured Campylobacter sp.
TTCCGCGCACGGTTTTAGAGGCGATGAGCATGGCGCGAGCCTGCGTGGTAAGCGACTGCAGCGGCTGCGTAGAAGCCGTGCAGGATGGGGTAAACGGTCTAATATGCCGCACTCGCGACGCGAATGATCTTGCGCGAAAGATCGAAATTTTGCTAGATGATGAGCCGCTTTGTGAAAGGCTGGGACGAAACGGACGCGAGATGGTGCTTGCAAATTACGACGAAAAGATCGTCACGGAAAAATATTTAGAGGTTTATAGGAAATTTATCGATGTATAGGTGTTTTTTAAAGCGTGCGCTCGATTTTACGGCGGCTTTGGTTTTGATTATTTTGGTTTCGCCCGTGATGGCGCTTACGTGGTTCTTGATCCGCAAGCACATTAGCAAAAGCGCGATTTTTACGCAATCTCGCCCTGGGCTTGATGAGCAAATTTTTAAAATTTACAAATTTAAAACGATGAGCGACGAGCGCGGCGCGGACGGCGAGCTTCTGCCAGACGAAGCGCGGCTCAATGAATACGGCAAAAAGATCCGCGCGCTAAGCCTGGATGAACTACCGCAGCTTTTCAACGTGCTAAAGGGCGATATGAGCTTCATCGGGCCGCGTCCGCTTTTGGTCGAATACCTGCCTCTTTACGACGCCGAGCAAGCGACCCGCCACGACGTGAGGCCGGGTATCACCGGGCTAGCGCAGGTAAACGGCCGCAACGCGATCAGCTGGGCGGAGAAGTTTAAATTTGACGCCAGGTACGTCCGCGAGCTTAGCTTTGCGCTGGACGTGAAAATCGCGATTTTAACGGTGCAAAAGGTCTTAAAACGAAGCGGCGTGAGCAAAGAGGGTATGGCTACGACGGAGAAATTTAATGGCCGCAACTAAAATTTACGTTTACGGCTTTAGCGGACACGGTGCGGTCGTCGCTGACGTGGCTAGAGCGTGCGGATACGGCGAGGTCGTGTTTTTGGACGACTCCAAATTTGACGGTAAAAACGCACTCAAATTTGACCCGAGTCTGGAAAAAGCGGACGTGATCGTAGCTATCGGAGATAATAAAATCAGACGTATCCTGCAAAAAAGAGTAAAAAATACGGGCTTTGGCGTTGCACACTTGATCCATCCAAGCGCGGTAGTAAGTAGTAGCGCGAAAATAGGCGATGGTGCGGTCGTGATGCCCCATGCCGTCATAAATGCGCGTGCGGTAATAGGCGAGGGCGCGATAATAAACACGGGCGCGATCATAGAGCATGACTGCGAGATCGGCGATTTTGCGCATGTTAGCCCAAACGCGGCGCTAGCAGGCGGCGTGATAGTGGGTGCAAACACGCACGTAGGCATAGGATCTTGCGCTATACAGTGCGTAAAAATCGGCTCAGACTGTATAATCGGAGCGGGCAGCGTCGTAGTACGAGATATCGCAGACTGTAGCGTCGCCTATGGTAATCCCGCTAAAGTTAGGCGAAATTTAAGCTAAATTTGAGCACTAAATGCCGCTCGTCAAATTTGCGTCCGTAGCGACAAAGGACGGGCAGGCAAAATAGATAAAGTATCCCGTAAAGCGTCAAATTTACCTTTTTAAAATACATTTTGACGCAAAATTTAACAAAATCCCCATTTTCTACGGCCTAAAAGCAAATTTAAACGAGTTTTTATAAAAATATTTAGATTTTAAGTGCTACAATGCGTAAATTTCTTTAAGGAATAATAATGCAAAGAATTTTCCTAAGCCCGCCACACATGAGCGGCAAAGAGCAAGAGTATATAAACGAGGTTTTTAAGAGCAACTATATCGCGCCGCTTGGCGAATACGTGAATAAATTTGAAGCAAGCGTGGCAAATTACGCAGGCGCGCCCGATGCTTTGGCGCTAAATTCCGGCACGTCGGCGATCCACTTGGCGCTAAGGGTGCTTGGTATCGGCGCGGGAGACGTGGTGCTAGCCTCTACGTTTACCTTTATGGCGTCCGTTAGTCCGATACTTTATCAAGGCGCTACGCCCGTTTTCGTAGATAGCGACGAAAGCTGGAATCTAAGCCCAGAGCTATTAAAAAAGGCGATCGCAAACTCGCCTAAAAAGCCAAAAGCGCTTGTCGTCACGCACCTTTACGGTCAGGCGGCCAAGATGAAAGAGATCTGCGAGATCTGCGAGCAGGAAAATATCGCCGTCGTCGAGGACGCGGCCGAGGCGCTGGGCGGTTTTTTGAATGGCAAAGCGCTGGGTACGTTCGGACGGCTGGGCGCATATAGCTTTAACGGCAACAAAATCATCACCACAAGCGGCGGCGGCATGCTGGTGGGCGAAAAAGAGCTCGTTGAGAAGGCGAGATTTTATAGCACCCAAGCTAGAGAGCCGTTTTTGCACTACGAGCACAAAGACTACGGCTACAACTACCGCCTGAGCAACGTCCTAGGCGCGATCGGAACGGCGCAGATGGAGGTGCTGGAAGCGCGCGTGATAAAAAAACGAGAAATTTTTGAAAAATATCAAAAAGAGCTTCCTGAGCTTAAGTTTATGCCTGAGATTGCAAATTCTCGCGGCAACCGCTGGCTAACGACCGCGCTGTTTAAAGAAAAAGGCGCGCATCTACGCGTGATAGAGGCGCTTGCGAAGGAAAATATAGAAAGCCGTCCACTTTGGAAGCCGATGCATATGCAGCCGGTGTTTGAGGGAGCGCTAGCGTTTACGGACGGGACTAGCGAGGAGATGTTTGCGCGCGGTATCTGCCTGCCTAGCGGAACGGCGATGCAGGATGAGGAGTTTGCGCGAGTAGTAAAAATCGTAAAGGAAAATTTATAAATGTTTAAGGCGACGAAGCTAAAGCGGCTTGCGTTTTTTCTAACCTTTGACATCGCGATATTTGCAGCGTCGTTTTATCTGGCGTATCTGCTTAGATTTAGCGGCGTGCTGCCTGATTATTTTAAGGGCGGGCTGGTCGCGGGCTGCGCTACGATGGTGATTTTAAAGCTATTTTTCATGTGGCTTTTTAAAATTTACAAGGTGCCGTGGAGATTTTTCGGACTAAACGAAGCGAGGAAAATTTTCCTTGTTCATCTTTGCGCGATCGTCTGTTTTTGGATAGTCTATTTTGCGATGCCAGCCGTTTTTAATCCGTTTCCTCGAAGCGTGGTTTTTATAGACTTTATCATCTCGTGCCTGCTAATAGGAAATTTAAGAATCGCCAAGCGTATGTTTTTAGACTTTTCTAAAAAGCCGCACACGGGCGAGCCATGCGTCGTTATCGGCGCTACGTCAAAGGCGCTGCATGTTTTAAAAGGGCTTAGGCAGGGCTATATCGATCTATATGCCGTGGGCGTGGTAGACGGCAGGAGCGATCTAGTCGGCACTTACTGCGACGGATTTTTAGTGCAGCCAAAGAGCGAAATCGCAAATTTGATCAAAGAGTACAACGTAAAAACCGCTATCATCGCGCTAGCGCTCGGTCAAGACGAGCTGGCCGAGCTTTTTGACGAGCTTACGGCTTACGGTATCCGCGATATCAAGATCTTCTCGATGTTTGGCACAGGCAAGGACGCGATCAAGGATATCTCGATCGAGGATCTGCTAGCTAGAAAGCCAAAAGACCTAGATAGCAGCGCGGTGGAGAAGTTTTTAGGCGGTAAGGTCGTTTTAGTTACGGGCGCAGGCGGTAGTATCGGTAGCGAAATTTGCAAGCAGTGCCTCAAATTTGGTGTAAGCAAGCTAATCATGATCGATCATAGCGAGTTTAATCTCTATAAAATCGGCGAGATAACTCACAGCGACAAAACCGTGAGCAAGATGATAAATATCGTAAACGAAGCTGACTTGCGCGCGGTTTTTGAGGAGTTTAAACCGCAGATCGCGATCCACGCCGCAGCCTATAAGCACGTGCCGCTTTGCGAAGCAAACCCTAAAGCCGCGGTCGTAAATAACATAATCGGCACCAAAATTTTGATCGATCTATCTATCGAATACGGCGTTAGCAAGGTCGTGATGATATCCTCCGATAAGGCTGTGCGCCCGACGAATATCATGGGCGCGACTAAACGCGTGTGCGAGCTTTACGCGCTAAACTCGAATTTGCCTGCTAAAACCGAGATCGTCGCGGTGCGTTTTGGCAACGTGCTAGGCTCTAGCGGTAGCGTAATACCGAAATTTAAAGAGCAAATCGAAAATAATAAACCGCTAACCGTCACGCATCCTGATATCACGAGGTACTTTATGCTGGTTTCCGAGGCCTGTCAGCTCGTGCTTCAGGCTGCTTCGATCGCAAAAGGCGGAGAGCTTTTCGTGCTTGATATGGGCGAGCCGATAAAGATCGCCGATCTAGCCAAAAAGATGCTGATTTTATCAAACAAAGAGCACCTAGGCGTCGAATTCGTCGGCCTCCGCCCGGGAGAGAAGCTTTACGAGGAGCTTTTAATAAACAAAGACGACGTAAAAACCGAGTTTCAGTCTATTTTCGTGACGCACTCGGGCGAATACGACGTGGCTAAACTAAACGAGCAAATTAAAAATTTAACGCACGCGGACGATGTCGCGGCGGCGCTCAAAGAGATCGTGCCCGAGTTTAATCACGCGCTAAATAAGGAATAAATTTGACGTTACAAGATATACAGAGGTTTTCGGAGTTAAGATACAAGGCTAGAGCCTATATATGCTATCTTTTTAGTAAAAATTTGCCAAGCAGGCTGCCGGGGGTAAACGCCGAGTCGATAAAAAGCGGCTTTGATAAAATGGCGCACGAGATAGAGGGCTTTGACGCGTTTTACGTTCTTGACGCAAACGGCGTGCAAATAGGCGACGCCGTGAGTCTAAACGAAAAATACAAAGCCGGCGGCGGCGAAAACTGTAGCAATAAGTCTTATTATTACACCGCGGTTCGCGAAAAGCGCTGCGTGCTAAGCGACCCGTACCCGTCCTCGCTAACTGGCGAGCTGTGCGTGACGGCGTCTACTCCGATATATGACGACAAAGGGGAGCTAAAATTCGTCGCGTGTATCGACGTTTCGCTAGAAAATATCCTAGCCATCGTCTCCCACGGCAAGCTAGAGAGCTACTTCGGCAAATTTCTAAAGGTCGTTTATGCCGCGTTTGCGGTCGCGCTTTTTATGGTGGCGGCATTTCTTTTTGTAGACGGGCTAAAGAGATTTTTGTCTAAAGATTTTATGAACATTAACGTCGAGGAGATGTTTGAAACCACGATCGTGCTGACGCTGGCGCTTGCGATCTTTGACCTAGTTAAAGCGATATTTGAAGAAGAGGTGCTAGGCAAAAGCAAGCGCGGCGAGGATATGGAAAACAAGACGATGATTAGATTTATAGGCTCGATCATCATCGCGCTTGCGATCGAGGCGCTGATGCTCGTGTTTAAATTTGCCATCACGGCGCCAGATCACATCATAAACGCGATTTATCTCATCGGCGGCGTTGCGACGCTGATGGTCGCGCTTAGCGTTTATCTTTTTGCTACCAAGCAAAGGAGTTCGCATTGATCGGCATCATCGACTACGGTGCGGGAAATTTAAGGAGCGTTTTAAACGCATTTGAGAGTTTAAATTTAAAGGCGCGGCTGGCGGTTCGCGGCGAGGAGCTGGGTAAATTTGATAAGATTATTTTGCCAGGAGTCGGGGCTTTTGGCGAAGCGATGCAAAAGCTAAAAGATAGAAATTTTATCCCTGCGATAAAAGAAGCCGTAGCTGGCGGAAAGCCGTTTTTAGGCATTTGCCTGGGTATGCAGCTGCTGTTTGATGCGAGTGAAGAGTTTGGCGTAAATGAGGGACTTGGGCTCGTAAAAGGACGAGTGGTTAAATTTGACCCGTCCAAATTTGACGCTCCACTAAAGGTGCCTCATACCGGGTGGAATACGATAAATTTTACCAAGCAAACACCGATAAATAAGGATCTAGCGGCTAGCGAGTATTTATACTTCGTGCACTCTTATCACGTAGTTTGCGATGATGACGCGGCGCTTGGCTTTACCGAGTACGGCTATAAATTCGTAAGCGCGGTACATAAAGATAACATTTTCGGCTTTCAGCCGCACCCCGAAAAGAGCCATGAGACGGGACTAAAAATTTTACGAAATTTCGGAGAGATGTGATGGAAATTTTCCCTGCGATAGATTTAAAAGAGGGTAAGGCGGTTCGGCTTTTTAAAGGCGAGATGAATAGTGCGAAAATCTACTCGGACGCGCCGTGGGAGCTAGCCAAAAGATTTGAAGATATGGGCGCAAAGTGGCTTCACGTCGTCGATCTTGACGGAGCGTTTGCGGGAGAAGCGGTAAATCTAAAAACCGTAGAAAAGATCGCAAAAGCCGCAAATTTACAAATCCAAATCGGCGGCGGGATACGCGATGAAGCGCGAATAAAAAGCTACCTTGATAGCGGCATAACGCGCGTTATCTTGGGCTCGGTAGCGCTAAAGGATCCAAATTTTACTAAAGAAATGGCGCAAAAATACCGCGTCGCCGTCGGCATAGACGCAAAAGAGGGCTTTGTTGCCGTGCAAGGCTGGGCGGAGGTGTCGCAGATGAGGGCGACTGAGCTAGCGTATAAATTTGCCGGAGCCGGAGTCGAAGCGATAATCTGTACCGACATCTCAAAAGACGGCACCCTTAGCGGCGTAAACGTTGAGTTTACCTCGCAAATCGCAAAAGCTAGCGGTATAAATACGATCGCAAGCGGCGGCGTAAAAGATATCTCCGATATCGAGGCGCTAATGCGCGCGGGAGACGTCTATGGCGCTATCGTAGGCAAGGCGTACTACGAGGGGACGCTTGATCTAAAAGAGGCCTTTAAACTGGGTCGCTAAAATTTTAAAGTAAATTTAAATATAAAATTTGCTAGAATTGGATATTTTTTAAAAAAGGATACGATTGTGAAAATACTAGTAGTCGACGACAGCTCTACTATGAGAAGAATCATAAAAAACACCCTGCAAAGGCTCGGACATCAGGAAATTTTAGAGGCTGAGCACGGAGTCGAAGCGTGGCAAATTTTGAGTCAGCACAGCGATATAAACGTGCTTATCACCGACTGGAACATGCCTGAGATGAACGGCCTTGAGCTCGTAAAAAAGGTCCGCGCCGAGGCAAAATACGTCGATATGCCTATCATTATGGTAACGACCGAGGGCGGTAAGGCCGAGGTCATCACCGCGCTAAAAGCAGGCGTCAATAACTACATCGTAAAGCCGTTTACGCCGCAAGTTTTAAAAGAAAAACTTGAAGATGTTTTGGGCTAAAAGAGCGTAAATTTGAAAGATAAATTTTACGAGCTTGAAGTTTTTTGCTCGCAGGAGCTTCGCGAGCTTTTCGAAGATCTCGTTTTTTCTTTGGGTGTTACTTGCACGCAGGAGACTGCGGGCGGGTTTATCATCCGAGGTGAAGACGAGCTAGACGAAGTGGAATTTGGCCTGCAAGAATACGCAAAATCTCTGCAAAATGCGCTTGGCCGCGAGATCGAATTTAAGATAACAAAAAGCCAAAAAGAAAATAAAGACTGGCTAAACGAATACAAAAAAAACGTAAGACCGATAGAGATCGGTAAATTTTACATCCACCCAAGCTGGGAAGAGTCTAAAGACGGGTTTGAAAATATCATCATCGACCCCGCTCTTGCCTTTGGTTCGGGTCACCACGAGAGTACGAGCGCTTGCATAGAGTATCTGCAAAAATATGCCGCAAACGGTATGAGTACGCTTGATGTAGGCTGCGGAAGCGGAATACTAAGCATCGCCCTAGCAAAGCTAGGATGCGTCACGGATGCCTGCGATACGGACGAGCAAGCAGTGCAAAGCTCGCATAAAAACGCCGAGCTAAACGGAGTTAAATTTAATCAAATTTGGACCGGTTCGGTGGCGAATTTGGATAAAAAATACGATGTCGTCGTCGCAAACATAATCGCCGACGTGATACTAATGCTAAAAAATGATCTGATAAATTTGCTAAAAGAGGGCTCATATCTCGTTTTAGCAGGCGTTTTGGATAAATACGAAACGCGAATTTTAGAGGCTTTTTCGTCGCTCAAACTGGTAGAAAGTCAAACCAAAAACGAGTGGAAAAGCTTCGTATTTCAAAAAGCGTAAAATAATTTAAGGAAGATAATGGATAACAGAAAAAACGATGATAAAAATTTAAATAACGGCGGAAATAATTTTTTTAATAAAAATCCGATTTTGATTTTCGCCATTTTTGCTATCGTGATAGTGGTGGCATTTCGCGGGCTCGGAGGCGGAGAGATGGACGGCACGCTGCTAGGACAGAGTGCGGCCGGCTCGAAAAGCACCTCGTACTCCGAGATAAAAGAGATGATAAAAAACAAGCAAGTAGCGCAAGTAGGCATCTCCGAAACCTCGATAAAAGCCGTAGATAACGGCGGTAGAACGTACTTTGCCAAAAGAGTGAACGACCCGACGCTAGTGCCGATTTTAGAGGAGCAAAAGATCCCTTACGGAGCGTATAGCGAGACGAATTGGTTTACTGAAATGCTCTTTTCGTGGGTGCTTCCTATTTTTATATTCTTTGGAATTTGGATGTTTTTGGCTAGCCGCATGCAGAGAAATATGGGCGGCGGTATCCTTGGGATGGGGAGCTCTAAAAAGCTAGTAAACTCGGAAAAACCGAAGGTTAAATTTGCCGATGTTGCGGGCGTGCAGGAAGCAAAAGAGGAAGTTAAAG
>CALISV010000193.1 GCA_938041615.1 uncultured Campylobacter sp.
TAAATGCGACGTTGTGAATCAGCTCCATAATAATAACCGTCTTGCCAACGCCGGCACCGCCGAATAGTCCGACTTTACCGCCCTTTGCGTAAGGAGCCAAAAGGTCAACTACCTTGATGCCTGTTTCAAAAATTTCACTTTTTGTGCTTTGCTCTTCAAACGGTGGAGGATCGCGGTGGATAGACCATTTTTTGTCAAATTCTACACCCTCGCCTTCGTCGATTAGATCGCCGACGACGTTGAAAATTCTGCCTAAAACTTTTTCGCCAACCGGAACGCTAATAGGCGCGCCAAGAGCCGTAGCCTCAAGGCCTCTAGTTAAGCCTTCACTCATATCCATGGCGATCGTTCTTACGCGGTTATCGCCAAGGTGCGCGGCAACCTCTAGCACAAGTCTATTTTGCTTGCCCTCAACCTCGAAATTTACTTCGACGGCTTCGTTGATCTTGGGTAAATAATCCGTGAAATCGACGTCGACTACCGGACCCATTACCTGAGAAATGATACCTTTCATCCATACTCCTTAATTATTTCATTGATTCGACGCCACTGATGATCTCGATAAGCTCAGTGGTGATAGACTCTTGGCGAGCCTTGTTATACGATAGTTTTAGCTGCGCGACACGCTCTTTGGCGTTGTTGGTCGCATTATCCATCGCCTGCATTCTAGCGCTATGCTCAGCCGCGAGGCTATCTACTAAAGCATAATACATACTATACTCGAAATACTTCGTAAGTAGTTCGTTTAAAATTTTTCCGTCGTCGCTTGGCTCAAATTCCATCAAAGAATTCGTCTCAACCTCAACGAGTTTCGGCGGCTCGACCGGCACGATATCGTTTATGCGAATTTGCTGAGAGATCATGTTATTATAGCCGTTATGTACCAAAATAACCTTATCCGTCGCACCGCTTATGAAGTCGTCTATCGCGTCTTTTATGATATTTTGAGCTTTCTCATAAGTCGGAGATGAGCTAACGCCGACGTATTTTTCAAGCAAATTTATACCCTGGAAGCTAAAAAATTCTATACCTTTTTTACCTACCGCGCGGAGTCTTATCTTTACTTTTTTCGCCTTAAATTCGTTAATCATATTTCTAACGGTTTTAATGGTCTGAATATTAAAACCGCCGCAAAGACCCTTGTCTGCGGTGACGAATATAATATCGACCTTCTCGATATTCTCCTTAACGTCGAAAAATTTGCTCTCGGCATTTACGGAGCGATATTGGTTGATCTTGTAGGCGATTTCAGATAAAACTTCGTTGATCTTGAGCGCATAAACCCTAGAGTGACGAGCAGCCTCTTCAGCCTTGCGAAGTTTGGCTGTAGATACCAGCTTCATCGCGCGCGTCGTCTTTTGGGTATTTTGGACGCTCTTGATCTTTCGTTTTATATCTTTTAAATTTGACATATTCTAGCCTTAATTAGCGGCAAACGTCGCTTTAAAGTCTTTTAGCGCCTTATGCAAAAGCTCCTCGATTTCTTTATCAAGTGCTTTTTTGGTTCGAATTTGCTCGAAAATTTCAGGATACTTCGCCTCTATATAAGGATAAAGCTCAGCTTCAAATTTTGTAACCGCTACAGTCGGGATATCATCTAAGTAGCCTTTCGTACCCGCAAAGATAATAACGACTTGCTTTTCAACGGCTAGCGGGCTGTAAGGAGGCTGTTTTAGTACCTCGACCATCCTCTGGCCGCGCTCGAGCTGTTTTCTCGAACTCTCGTCTAGGTCGCTCGCAAACTGTGCAAACGCTTGAAGCTCGCGGTATTGCGCAAGGTCAAGTCTCAATGTTCCAGAAACTTGTTTAGTTGCCTTTATCTGGGCCGCGCCGCCGACGCGAGAAACCGAAAGACCGACGTTGATCGCAGGGCGGATACCTGAGTTAAATAGATCAGACTCAAGGAAAATTTGACCATCGGTGATAGAAATAACGTTCGTCGGAATATACGCCGAAACGTCGCCCGCTTGCGTTTCAATAATAGGAAGCGCTGTTAGAGAACCTGCGCCAAGCTTATCATTTAGCTTAGATGCGCGCTCTAGCAAACGAGAGTGCAAATAGAAAACGTCGCCAGGATACGCTTCGCGGCCCGGCGGTCTGCGAAGAATCAAGCTCATTTCGCGGTATGCGACGGCATGTTTTGAAAGATCGTCATAGATGATTAGAGCGTGGCGAGAGTTGTCTCTAAAATATTCGCCCATTGTTACGCCTGCATATGGAGCCAGGTACTGAAGTGCAGCAGCGTCTGAAGCGCCTGCATTTACGACGATGGTATATTCCATAGCGCCGTACTCTTCAAGCTTTTTAACGACTTGAGCGACAGTTGATTGTTTTTGTCCGATCGCTACGTAGATACAAATAACGTCTTGACCTTTTTGGTTGATAATTGTGTCTATCGCGACGGTAGTTTTACCCGTTTGGCGGTCGCCGATGATGAGCTCGCGTTGTCCGCGGCCGATCGGCACTAGCGCATCGATAGCTTTGATACCTGTTTGAAGCGGCTCATGAACGCTCTTTCTAGCCATGATGCCTTTTGCTTTTTCCTCGACAAATCTAGTCTCGCTAGCTTCGATCGGGCCTTTAGCATCTATCGGCTCGCCGAGCGAGTTTACGACGCGACCTATTAGTGCATCGCCCACAGGAACGCGTAAAAGCTTAGCTAGGCGTTTTACACTCGAGCCCTCTTTGATACCGTCTGTTTTGCCCAAAATAACGATACCAACGCTGCTTTCCTCAAGGTTTAGAGCCATGCCTTTTTCGCCGTTCTCAAACTCGACCATCTCGCCGGCCATAACGTTTTTTAGGCCGTAAACGTTAGCAACGCCGTCGGCTACGGATATAACTTTGCCCGTCTCGTTCACATCAACGTTAAGGCTGAAATTTTCAATCCTTTCCTTGATGATGGCGCTGATTTCATCTGCTTTTATTTTTGCACTCACGCTTTTTCTCCTTTATATTGCTTTTAATATGTATTCGCTCATTTGGGCTTTTAGCCTATCTACCGAAAAGCTAGCCTCCACGCCCAAATCGTCTAGTTCGATCTTGATGCCGTTGTAGTCGCTTTTTACCGGCTCTAAAATGATTTTTGCGTTAAATCTCTTAGAAAAGCTGCTTTCAAGCTCTGAAATTTGAGCCTGGCTGATCTGCGAGCCGCCGTAAATTTTGCCGTAAAAAACATTATCCATTTTTGACTTTTGCGCTAAAAGCTCCGAAACGATATTAGGCAAAATATCAAGTCTTTTATTTTCGCCGAGCAGTTTTATGAAATTTACAAATTTCTGATCCGCCTCACCGACTAAAGATAGGACAAAATCCGCTTTTTGGCTATTTTTTAAATTTGGCGAAACGATGATGTTTTGAAATTTTTCGTTTGCAAATGCGTTTGCGATCTCTTGTAGCTTAGCGGTAAAGTTATTAAACTCATCTTTGCTAAGGTCGCTAACTAGGGCTTTTACGTATTTTTTTGCGATAAGTTCTTTCATTAGCCGACCCTTTTAAGCATGATATTGATAAGCTCGCTTTGATCCATTTTCACGCTGTCGCTTGCAAAAATTTCATTTAAAATTTCGCCCACGACGGACTTAACCATGCGTCTTTTTTCAAATTCTTTTTGGTCTTGGAAGCTTTTTTCTAAATTTGCGACCTCTTGTCTGGTTTCTTCTTTGATACGCTCAGAAATCAAAACAGCCTCTTTTCTAGCCGTTTCTACTAGGCTAGCCGCATTTGCTTTAGCCTCTTCTACGCGCCTTAGAGCGTCGTCTTTTTTGGCTTTTGAGTCTTTTAGTTTTTGCTCGATATTATCAAGTCTCGCCGCGATACCGGCGATTCTTCCTTTGTAGGCATTTTTGATAGGGTTCGCTATAAAATAATACAAAATCGCGGCAAAAACGATAAAGTTTATCGTCCTAGGCGCAATGTCGTATCCGCCGTCCGCCATTAAAACAAAAGGACATAATAAAAGTAAAATTTTGCTTTTCATATTAAATCCTTGCGAGTTTTGCTTTTAAAGCAGCTTGAAGTTCAGGCAATTTTTGCTGCAAATCAGCTCTAAAATCGCTCTTTTGAGAGTTTAAATTTTGGATAAAAGCATCGTAATCAGCCTCCAAAACTCCGCGCTTTTCGCTAACTATCTTAGCGGCCGCATCTTTTGCGGCATTGATAGCCTCCTGCTTGATCTTGCCGGCTTCGCTTCTTGCGGCAGCTATGAGCTGTTCTATCTGCGCTTCATACACGCCAAGATCGCTCGTATTTTTACTAGCGCTCTCTTCGTCGTTTTTTATCGCATCATTTCTAGCGTCTATAAATTTAAGTAGAGGCTTGTAAAGGATGGAATTTAAAACGGCGATAAGCCCTAGAAAAATAACTGCCGTTAGGACGACTAGCGGCAAATTAATTTCCAACATCAAATCTCCTTAAAGTTTAATATTTTCTTAAGCATAATAAAACCGTGCTTATTTTACAAAAAAAAAGGATAAAACAAGCTAAATTTAAAGAAATATTTTTATTTTATCTTGTTTATTAGCCTATCGATATCAGCTATGTCGTCAAATTCGATAGTGATTTTTTTGCCTTTTATCTTAACCGGCACGTCAAATTTAGAAAAAATCTCTTTTAAATTTGTTAGTCTTTCAAGGTACCTCTCATCTAGCTTAAGCGCTGTTTTAGGCGGTAATTTATTTTTTAGATTTTTTACCAAATTTTCAGTTTCGCGCACGCTAAGGCGTTGCCCGATGA
>CALISV010000194.1 GCA_938041615.1 uncultured Campylobacter sp.
AATATATGCTGCTTCTTTTTCATAGTCGCGGCGCTCCAATTCCTATTTTCGCAAAGAGCGGCAAACACGTCGCGAAGCGTTATCGGCTTGTCTTTAACCTTTTTCGGATTAGGATTTTGGGCGTATTCTACGCAAGCACGGCGAGCGGAATAATAGTCCATTTTTTCGGCATTGCCTAAAAATTTTATATGTTTTCCGCCGTCGGCGTAAAAATAATACTCGTAGCGGTGGCCTTTGGCTATCGGCGTGATAATAATCGAGAGCTTGATTTTGCTATCAAGCATTTCGCATTTTTTGCGCTCGGGTTTTCGAGATAGTATAACCGCCTGCGGATTGCGTTTGAACTCTTGTTCGTCGCGGATTTTTTTCATTTCGTCTCCTTTTTGAGGGGTTGGTTTGGTTTCCCTCTTGAGATAATTATATCCGCGTGCTTTCGTATTTTAATTTTTCTGGAAATATCGTATTTTTGGTGCTTTGCGAGCTCTTTAAACGCATAGGTCGTTATTTTTTGTTTACTTTACCTAAACTAGGTAAAAAAATGTCTACCTAGTAAAAAATACCTAGTAATCGAGGCTGTTTCTTACTGCCAGTTGAGCGTAGGCTCGTTTTGAAATGTCGTATTCCGGGGGTTTTGAATGCGTAAATTGTGAGTTATGGTGCCCGAGGTCGGACTCGAACCGACACAAGGTTGCCCTTACCAGATTTTGAGTCTGGCGCGTCTACCGGTTTCACCACTCGGGCCAATAAAGAGTTGAGATTTTACCTTGAAAGATATAAAAAAGAGATTAAAAAACATGAAAGCCCAATCTTGAGCTTTCATGAAAGGGTGATTATTTCTTTTTGCCTTTTTTGCCTGCGCCTGCTACTACTGCTTCTTTTAATTTTTTGCCTACTTTAAATTTAACCGCTTTGCTAGCAGGAACATCTATAACTTTCGTAGTTCCCGGTACTCTTGCTTTTCTAGCGGCTCTTTCGGCAGTAGCGAATGTACCAAAGCCTATAAAGCTAATGCTATCGCCGTTTTTAAGAACCTCTTCGATAGTCTCTAGTGCGGCATCAACTACCTTTAGAGAATCTTTTTTAGAAAGACCAGCCTTTTCGGCAACAGCTTGAATAAAATCAGCTTTTTTCATTGAACCATCCTTAATAAGAAGTGATATGCGGGCATTTTACAACGTTTTTATAAAAAATACAATAGTTTTTAGCCGAAAATTTAACGAATTTCACGCAAATTTGACAAAAAATAGCGAATTTTAGACGATTTGCACCAAAAACTCGCTTTTTAGTCCCGTTTTTTTAACGTCTATGAGGCGCAAATTTTCTATATCCATTTTGCAAAGTTCGCCAAAATTTTTCACTTGGTTTTTGGCAACCTGCCTCAAAACTATCCCGCGGTATGCTTTGGCGTAGTGACTGACGACTTTACCGTTTTTTAGAAATTTAAAGGTCGCAAACGGTTTTTGTATGCGGTAAAATTTCTCGTAAAACTCGGCTCTAAGGTCTAAAATATCGTCATCTCCCAGCCACTTATCTATCTCGCCTCTAAAATTTTACCTATAAAATTCCTCCAATTTTAACCCGTCTATGCGCTCGCCTTGTTTTAGTTTGTATTCGGGCAGCATATCCGCCGCAGTCACGGGGCCGAATAAATTTGAAAAAATCAGCGTATTTTTATCTATAAACTCCTGCGCCGCGCTATCAAGGCTGCGGTAATCAAAGTGCTTGTATGCTACTCCGTCGTAGCGCAGGATGGCTTTTACCGCGCCTTTTTTAAAAAGACTTTCGCGCAAGCTGGGCTCATCGGTCAAATTTTTAACGCCGAAAAGTTTTGAAATTTGCTCCAATCCGGTCGTTTGCAAGAATTCATCGTAAATTTTTAAAATTTCGCACCGCTTTTCATATAAATTTTGAAAAATAAAGTCGTTTCTATCTATAAATTTGTTTGGACTTACGGCGGTTTTGGCTTCGCTCGGCGAAAAAAGTATTTTCATTGATGCTCCTTAAATTTGGCAAAATCATATCTAAAACTAAATAAATTTTGAAATTTGACGATATAGCGAGTGGAACTTTATTTGCTTGTAAGAGCTTGATTAAATTTAAGGAAAAACTCAATGAGAATGACGAATCAGTTGATGAAATTTATGAACAACTACGACTATCAGACTAATATGAAAGCGCTTTACAAGCTAAATAACCAAATGTCAACCGGTCTAAAAATCCAAAATTCTTTCGAGGACAGCAGCGTCTATAACGACGGCATGAGGCTTGATTATGAGGTTGCGACGCTTGAGCAGGTGCAAACGGCGACGTCTAAAGCGCAGCACTTTTCAAAAAATACCGACAAGGCTTTGGGCGAATTTAAGCAGCAGCTTGAGAGTTTTAAAACAAAGCTGGTTCAAGGCGCCAATGAAATCCACTCCAAAACATCGCGCGAAGCCATCGCAAACGACCTTCAAGGTATCAAAAATCACTTGGTAAATATCGCAAATACTTCGATCAACGGGCAGTTTTTATTTTCCGGAAGCGCGATAAATACAAAGCCTATAAACGGCGATACAAATGAATACTACGGCAATGCGCAGGCGATGAAAACGGTAGGCGGAGCTCAGGTAAATTTGACTTACAACCAAAACGGGCAGGAGCTGTTTTTGGGCAAGGACGGCGATTATAATAAAAAAGTAACCTCCAACACAATGCTAAAAGCGCAAAATTTAGACGATAAAAATAAAACCGTTTATATCGATAGCGAGCATAAAATGCGCGATCTAATCGGTTTTAAATACGTAAAAGACGAAAAAACTCTAACCAATCAAGATTTCACGGGTACCGGCGTGAGGCGGTTTCAGGATACGACGTTTTTCTTGCAGGGTAAAAAGCCAAACGGTACGAGCTTTACGAGCAAATTTAAGATGACTTCGGACGCTTCGATAAACGACCTGTTAGAAAAAATCGGCACCGAATACGGCAACACTCCTACTAATAAAGTCGTCGAAGTAACGATAAATAACCAGGGTCAAATCAACGTAAAAGATCTAAGCAAGGGCAATCAGGTTATTGATTTTCATATGATAGCGGCGACGAAAAAAGTGGCAAATGCAGATGCTCTAGTGGGCGGTATAGCAGGAGCATCTAGTGCGTTTGACACTGTAGATAGCCTAACTAGCGGCGCAAACTCACTCGAAGCTATGGTGCGAGCAAACCCCGACGACTATGAAATCACGGAATTTGTAAAAAGCAAATACGAAGACCTGGGCGGAGCCGTTACAAACGCCTACGACTACGACAAGATAAGCTTTAAACAAGAGGGTAGAAATCTAGTAGGCACCGTATCGCAAGTAGAGCGCGGCAGCGGTAAATTTGCCGATGATAACACGACTCTAAGCCAAGTCGTTGCCTCAAAAGAGCTATATCCTGGTGAAAGAGACAAATACGATATAGATGATCAAGCTCTAAAAATGCAGATCAAATCTAAAAGCGGTGGAGACTATAAAGTGGACGTGCTTTTCGGTACCGCCGTACCGCCTGCGACCTCGGGTAATGCACGTGTAAATATAACAAGACCTGACGGCACTACGTACACGACTGAGGTTTGGGATAGCTTTTATAACGACACTACAAACCCGCCTACGACTGAGGGCAGAACTACGCAGTCAAAAAACATGACCTTTAGGCAGTTAAACGACATCATCGGCATGGTTGCTAGCGACAGCGTCCCTGCAGGTGCCGGCGGCAATACGCAAGCCGACTATGCCGCCTACAAGCAAGCCATCGCAAATTCGCAAGGCAGCGTAGAGGCAAATATGGATCACCGCGGCCGCATAAAGGTAACCGACAAGCAAAACGCCGTCACGCCGATAAAAGTCGGAATTTACGACGAGGCAAATTCCGATCAGTTTTACGGAGATAGCACCGGTGCGACGCCTGCAACCATGCAAGGAGACGGTTCACTATGGAACTTTTCCGCAAACAACGGTATCGAGATAGATAGCCCGAGCGTGGATATTTTTGATGACTTAGATAGGATGATAGAGGCCGTTAGGAGCGGTCAGTACCGTGCCGACAGCGAGAGTGAACATCCGCGAAACTCAGGCATCCAAGGCGCGATCGAGAGGCTAGATCACATCGCCGACCACGTAAACAAAATCCACACTAAAGTGGGCAATCAAACAAATACGCTAATACAGACCAATACGCACGCTAGCGTCATGGAGGTAAACGTAAAAACCGTCAAGGCCGATATCACAAACGCCGACTACGGCGAGACCTATATGAATCTCATGCAAAAAATGATGTCGTATCAGGCGATGTTGCAGTCCGTGGCGAAGATAAATCAGCTCTCGTTATTAAACTATATGTAAAAACTCGCTATAATCTACCGTTTTATTAAAGTTTCGTTATCAAAGCGGGCGGAGTGAAAATGGGGTCAAATTTGATAAATTTGGCTCAAAACTTAGCTCTCCCGCAAATTTAAATTTACTAAATTTAAAAGGACGCGCCATTTTAAGAGAATCGGTTTTAGTAGTAGTCGTTTGCTTTTTGATATTTTTTGGGATCGCTACCATCGCGCCTGCGGCAAATTTCGTCGGTAGCTTTGGCAACGCGATCGGGCTTTGGAACTTCAAGCTTTTTGGCTTTATAGCTTACGTTTACCCTTTTGTTTTTATATTTTTTGCGTATTATATTTACAAATATTTTAACGGCTTTAATGCCGAATTTGCCCAGACGACGCTTGGTGTGGCGCTACTGTTTTTGGCGTTTTTGATGTTTCAATCAGGTGCGGACGCTAGCTACGGCGGACTGGTTGCAAACAGCATAAATGATGCGCTAAAAGACGTCGCCGGCGTGATAGGCATGTGGGTCTTTATCTTGATGCTTTTTGTACTTAGCTTTGGTCTCATCGCGCAGGATAACATCATAGCTATCCTAAAAAAGGCTTTCGTCGAGCCCAGTGCCAATGAAGATAAATTTGAAAACCAAGCCGAGATTAAGCAAAAATCGCAAAAAAAACCTAGGCAAATCAAAAAGCCTAAAGCTCAAAGCGAGTCAAATTTGAGCGAGGAAAACGGCGAAAAGCTAGAGGACGAAGACGAGCCGGACGATGAAGACGAAGCGCAGGATGAAAGCGGGTCAAATTTAGAAGAAAAAAGTACTACTATAAACGGCGTCGAGATCCTAAATGAAGTCGCCGAAAATAAAAAACTGCTCGAACAAATGGAAAAAGGCAAGGTCGAAAAACCTAAGGATTTCGCGCTGCCGCCGCTTAAATTTTTAGCCGATCCGCCTAAGAGATCAAACAGCGTAAATGAGGCTGAGATCGATCAAAAGATCTCCGATCTGCTCGATAAACTGCGCAAATTTAAAATAGACGGCGACGTCGTGCGCACCTACACGGGGCCGATCGTTACGACGTTTGAGTTTCGTCAGGCGCCGCACATCAAGGTGAGTAAAATTTTAACCCTGCAAGACGACCTCGCGATGGCTCTACGCGCACAGACTATCCGCATCCAGGCGCCAATCCCCGGCAAAGACGTCGTGGGTATCGAGGTGCCTAATAAAAACATCGAAACCGTCTATCTAAAGGAAATTTTAGATAGCGAAGTTTTCAAAAACTCGAGCAGTCCGCTAACTATCGCGCTGGGCAAGGATATCGTCGGTGCGCCCTTTGTCACCGATCTAAAAAAGCTGCCTCACCTGCTAATCGCGGGCACGACGGGATCTGGCAAGAGCGTGGGTATAAATGCGATGCTGTTAAGTCTGCTATATCGCAACAGCCCGCAGACGCTGCGACTGATGATGATAGATCCAAAAATGCTTGAGTTTAGCATCTATAACGACATCCCGCACCTGCTCACGCCCGTCATCACGCAGGCCAAACAGGCTATAACCGCGCTATCAAACATGGTCGCCGAGATGGAGCGCCGCTACAAGATCATGAGCCACACGCGCACCAAAAATATCGAAAGCTACAACGAAAAGATGAAAGAGGAGGGCGGCGAGCAGTTCCCGTACATCGTCGTGATTATCGACGAGCTAGCCGATCTCATGATGACTAGCGGCAAGGACGTGGAGCTATACATCGGGCGTCTAGCTCAGATGGCCAGAGCTAGCGGCATACATCTCATCGTAGCCACCCAGCGCCCGAGCGTAGACGTCGTGACGGGGCTCATAAAGGCAAATTTGCCTAGCCGCATCAGCTACCGCGTCGGTCAGCGTATCGATAGTAAGGTGATCCTAGATCAAATGGGCGCGGAGAGCTTGCTAGGACGCGGCGATATGCTATTTACGCCTCCGGGAAGCCCTGGCGTCATCAGGCTGCACGCGCCGTTTGCTAGTGAAAAGGAGATCGATACGATCGTAAATTTCCTAAAAGCACAGCAAGAAGTGGTCTACGACGAGAGATTTTTAGCCGAGGAGGGCGCTAGTGGCGGTGCGGGTACAGGCTCCGGCGCCGTAGTAGGCGAGCTAGACGAGCTCTACGAAGAGGCAAAAGAGATCGTGCTAAGTGAGCAAAAAACATCGATCAGCTATCTGCAACGTCGCCTAAAAATCGGCTATAACCGTGCCGCTACGATCATCGAGCAGATGGAGCAAATGGGCGTGCTAAGCCCGATGAACGCAAAAGGGCAGAGGGATATTTTGTAAATTTGGCTCAATTGCAGACAAGCGCTGGCTGTATTTATTTTTGGGTTAGGGTCATTAAATTTGAGAATATGCGTCCGTTGGGGCGACAGGCTTTGCGCGGCGTTGCGAAGTTTTGCGCGTTTAGCTAAAAACTATGTTTAAATTTACCGACTGAATTTATGGTTAAATTTTAAGCCCATAGTTAGCTAAATTTACTGCCGAAGCAAAATTATTTATAAACGTCAAGGCTCAAATTTAACTCGTCTATGATGCGTAACAGCCGCAATATCTCGTCTTTTATGGCCTGCGCGTCCGCGAGGCTTGGCGGCGGGGCAAAGAGCGAACTTTCAAAACGGTTTTTTGCGCCGTTTAAAAATAGATAAAATTTATCGTCCATAAACGCCGCGCTTAGCGATACGGCACTGTCAAAACCCTGCTTAACCTCGCGTAGGCGTTGCATAAAACCGGGGCTTAAAAGATAGCGCGCTTCTATTTTGTCGTCGGTAAATACGCGAAATTCGTTGTTAAACTCCGTATCATCAAGTATCTCTTTTTCGCCAGATATTTTCGTATTTAGCACCTTCTTATCGGCTAGTATCGTTTGTCCTTTGAAATTTTTATAAAACTCGCAGACTAGTACTGTACCGTTAAAGTCCATATATTCGTCGTATATGACTTTGCTTACTCTCAAAAGCGCCAGATAAGGGTTTTTTGAGCCGTTTGAGTCATATGTTTTTTCTACTTTTATAGCCTCGCTTAATTGAAATTTGACATTAGCGTAAGTACCGCCTATTTGGTCTTTGCCGTAAAAATTTACGCGCCTGTATATCCCGCTTTTATAAAATTCGTTTGCGGTGATGCCTTTTTGAGGCTCGTATGTAAAATTGCTATCTATATCGGCAATTACCGTGCTAACAAAAACATTTTTGTAGAAGCTTCTATACTCTTCCAGCGTTTTTTCTACTTTTGGAATCCTCGGCGTGACGTATATCGGTATGACTGCAAATAAAAGAAAGAATATTTCAAAGCGTCGCTCCATAATAATAAAAATTAGTATTGGTGCGACAAATGTCGTTATAGTCATAAATGTAGCGTATTTTCTGACTATTTTTTTTACACTCATTTTGCTTTTGCGTTACGGCGTCGATGGCTTCTATGATTTTTGGGCTTATCATTCGTAAAAAACTCGGTTTAGATAAAGGCCGTTTGGCGGCGCGGGGATACGCGTGAGCGGCTTTTGCTCGTAGATAGCCTGGCGCAAAAGCTCTTTTGCTTTGAGGAAATTTTCATCGCGGCAGTTGCTTGAGTTTTTATTGCCGATTTTTGCGCGATTTTTTTCGGTATCTATGCTTGCGGCTTTGTTTAAATTTGAGTTTGTAGCGTCAAAATTTGAGACGACGCAAACCGCGTGTTCGGCGGCCAATTTTGCGCTTTCG
>CALISV010000195.1 GCA_938041615.1 uncultured Campylobacter sp.
AAGCTCGTGCGCACGGCGTCTCTCTTCGCCTGAGTTTTTACGAAGATCGAGAAAATCGCTCACGTCCATGTGCCAAGGCTCGATATAAACAGCGATCGCGCCCTTTCTAGTGCCTAGCTGATCGACCGCTACTGCGATGTCGTTTGTCACTTTTAAAAATGGTATGATGCCGCCAGCTGCGTTTTTGTGTCCGTCGATACTGCCGCCCATCGCACGCACCTTACTCCAGTCCCAGCCGATGCCGCCACCAAATTTTGAAAGCAGAGCCATCTCTTTGTAACTGTCAAAAATGCCCTCGATATTATCAGGCGTGCTGCCTACGTAACAGCTACTTAGCTGGTGGCGTGTAGTCCTTGCGTTTGAGAGTGTTGGCGTGGCTAGCATCACTTCAAATTTAGAGATGAGGTCGTAAAATTTCTTAGCCCAGCCTTGGCTGTCTAGCTCGTTTTGCGCAAGAAACATCGCTATCGCCATAAACATGTGCTGTGGTAGCTCGATCGGCATACCGCTCTTGTCTTTGATGAGGTAGCGGTCGTATAGCGTCTTGATACCAAGATAGGCAAACTGCAAGTCGCGCTCGGGGCGGATGTAGTCGTTTAGGTCGTCCAGGTCGTATTTTTCTTTTAGCCCAGGGATGATACGGCCCGCTTTTTCGCCCTTTTGCAGATAGTCGCGTAGGTGGTTGTAGCCGCTAAAGCCCGTGACCTTGTGATAAAGGTCGTATAAAAACAGCCTCGCCGCGACGAATGTCCAGTTTGGGCGGTCGATGTCGATCTTTTCGACGGCCGTTTTGATGAGGGTTTGCTGGATCTCTTCGGTCGTTATCATATCTCGAAATTGAATTTTCGCATCCACCTCAAGCTCGCTTAGGCTCACGTTTGCTAGCCCAGCGACCGCCTCGCTCGTGTATTTTTTGATCTTGCTTACGTCAAGCTCTTCCGTGCGCCCGTTTCGTTTTAGTACTTTCAAATTTTTTCCTTATCTGTAATTCTATAAGTCAAGTCCAGCAAAATACGGCAAACAAGCGATAAAAGCATCAGCTGTTTTATCTCCAAGCCATTTAACGACTTCCATTAGTTTTGATTTTTTTTCTTGACTATTTTTGCAATTTTCAAGTTCGCTAAGCATCCCCTTTAGTTCACGCTTCAAATTTTTAGCAAGAATTTCATCCGGAATTTGATCTATTTTTTCTATCGTGCTTTTGATACTGATATTTTGCGTGATATTGTTTGTCGCCGTGTTTGTGTTGTTTATATTTATGGATTCTGCTAATTTGCTATGCATCGAATTTTGATTGTCTGCGTCTTTTAATTCTGCTTGATAGTATTTCATTTGATCAATTATCTCATTTAATAGTTTACAATATTCCTTGTATCTAGCGGGGCCCTCTTTAAAATC
>CALISV010000196.1 GCA_938041615.1 uncultured Campylobacter sp.
TCGTGGATGATATCCCAAAACTCGCGCCTAGCCTTTGGATCTACGCCTGCCGTGGGCTCGTCGAGCAAAAGCAGCTCCGGGCCGTGCACGAGGCACATCGCAAGCGCTAGCCGCTGTTTCCAGCCGCCCGATAAACTGCCCGCTAGGTGGTTTTGACGCGGGGCGAGGTCTAGGCGTTCTAGGATTTGATTTACGGCCGTTTTTTGGTTTTTGACCGCAAAAAGCCTAGCGATAAATTCTAAATTTTCCCTCACGCTAAGGTCGTCGTACCAGCCAAATTTTTGCGTCATATAGCCCGTTTTTAGGCGTATGGCTTCGCTTTGGCTGCGGAAATCATGCCCCAGACAGCTGCCGCTACCGCCGTCTGGCTTTAAAAGGCCGCAAAGCATGCGTATCGTGGTCGTCTTGCCGCTGCCGTTTGGTCCCAAAAACCCGCATACGCTGCCCTTTTTGACTCTGATGTCGACGCCGTCCGTGATGATCTTTTTGCCGAATTTTTTGGTGAGGCCTCTAACGTCTATGGCGTAGTTGCCGCTCTGTGGTTTCGGGCTCAAATTCGACTCCAAATTTGAGCTTTGGCTTGCGGTTAAATTTGAGGCGTTTGTCAAATTTGAGGGGAAATTTGCGCTGCTAAAATTTACGCGAAAATTTTTATGAAGGCTAAATTTGGCTTTGACCTCGTTTGCTAAATTTGACCCGCTTAAATTTGATTTTCTTTCAGCCTGCGACGGAGCTTTGCCTATGCCGTAAATTTTACCGCCGCGAGCTTTTAAATTTTGCCCGAGCGAAAATTCGTCCAAATTTAAACGCCGAATTTGAGCGGCGATATTTTGCGCGTTCACGGCTCTAGCCTCGCTTTTATCGGTAGCGACGGATGCAGTGCGGTTGCGTTGTTTTCGGGTACGGCTTCGACTAGATAGACTAGCGTGCTTTGAGAGGTTTGGTTGTAGATGACGGGCGGGGCGTACTCGGGAGCGGACGCGATTTTTACGATGCGAGCGCTAAAGTCCGTGCATCCCTCGCAGCTCACGCGCGCCTTTTGTCCCTCGCGCAGGCTAGGCAGCGTGCCTGCGGGTACGAAAAATCTGATCTTTACCTCGCTAGGCGGCAGCAGAGATAGCACTGGCTGCGAGCTTTGGACGAACTCGCCCGTTTTATAAAATATATCTTCGACGAGCCCGGATTTTGGCGCTATGACGGCGGTTTGCTCTAGCCTCCACCGCGCGGCTCGCTCGTTAGCTTTGGCCGCTTGTATTTTTGCTTTTAGGCTTGTTATTTGCTCGCTTCTGGCGGGTAAATTTGCGATTTTTAGCGCGGCGTTTAGCTCGATAACTAGGGCGTTTGCGCGGTCAAATTCCGCCTTTGCGGCGTCAAATTCTTTTTGCGAAACGGCATGTTTGGCCAGCAGCGACTTCGCGCGCTCGTAGTTAGCCTCCGCGATCCAAAGTGCGGCCTTGGCTTGTTTTAGCTCGGCATTTATCCGCTCGATCTCCTCTGGGCGCTTGCCAGTGCTAAGGTCGGCTAGCTCGGCCTCTAGCGCGTCTACGTTAGCCTTTGCTGCGTCTAAATTTGCTAGCGCTTCGGTGCTCTCGATCTCAAAAAGCGGCTCGCCCTCTTGAACGGCGGACCCTTCTTTGACGCTTAAATTTACGATCCGTCCGCTAACGCTAGGCGCGACGCAAAGATAATCTCCCTCGACGTAGCCGTTAAAAAACGCGCTCCCCTTCTCATCCGCGCAGCCTGCAAAAATCAGGATAAAAAAGGCAAAAAACGCGTAAAATTTGCTCAAAATTAAACCCATTTCGCCTCCTTAAAGCCGCTATTTCATTAGCATTATACTCCGCTTTGGTTAAATTTGGCTACATTTTAGGATGCTGCGCGGCACTCGAGAAGGAAATATTTTCGGCGTGTAGGCTTCGGATAGTGCGGTAGAAGTGGCGGTTTTTTATCTCTTTTTAGGAAAGAGTAATTTAAATTTGGAGCAAATTAGTGCGGCGATTATAGTATTTTTTGCGCTTTAAATTTCTTAGATGTGTTTTATAAGTACTGCAAAAACGGTATTACTAATAAAAAAGGATAAAAAATATCCAATTTAAGCATTCTTTGAAGATAGGGGTTATATAATTCCCGTTCTAATGATATTAGTTATTAATCTTAATCTTAAGGAGAGTGTATGAAAAAAATTATTTCAGGTGCGCTTGTCACATCTATTTTGGCTGCTTCGGCATTTGCTTTTAGTGTAGATGGCAACCCTAGCGTCAAATTTGTTGGTTATAAGTTAGCTAACAAAACAGCCGTCGAGGGTACATTTAAAGATCTTGGCTTTAAAAGCGCGGAAAACGCAAATTTTGCCGATTTTCTAAAAACCTTTGAGTTTAACATCGATCCTAAAAATATCGATACAAAGTTGCCCGATCGCGACAAACGTATCGGTATGATCTTTGACGGCAACGCAATAATGGCTAAAATTGTATCCGTAAGCGGCGACGAAAAAGCGGGCGAAGCTGAAGTCGAAGTTAGCGTAAAAGGAAACTCAAAGTCTTACAAAACGCAGTATACGGTGGAAGATGGTAAACTAAAGGCTAAAATCGGCATTGACTTGTTGGCTGATTTGAAACTCAATGAGACATTTGAAAAATACGCCGCTTCAGCCAAGCCTTTTCATGGCGGCAAAAGCTATCCGGATGTAGAAATCTCACTCGAAGCTAAAATAAAATAATCCTTAAATTCGGCGCTTAAAGATCTGCTTGCGCCGAATTTTCTACTTTATTATTATTTTTTATTCCGTAATGCCGAAAAATCGATAACTTAAGATATAATGAGCCGTAAAATTTAATTAAGGCGAAAAAATGACGACGAAAGAAAATAAAAAAGGGGCGATAAGCGCGCTATTTTTGGCAGTTGCGCTGTTTACGGCGGGGTGCGCGGGGGATTTTTATTACGGCATAGGCGGGACGGGTGTTTTTACGATGGTCGTCGCCGTGATCTGCGCCGTTTTTTGCGTGAAAAAGATATTTCAAGTTAGCTTTTTAAGCATCGATGACGACGGATTTTTAGTGCAAAAGGGCGGCAAAAACGCTAAATTTTACTTTAAAGATATCGAAGAGATCGGCGTTCGCATGGTAGACGCCAAACGCAAAATCGACGTTTTAAACGTGAGATTTAAAAGGGGCAGGCTAGACCGCGACGCAGCTGATGGCCTCATGCAGCCTATCGGCGACGACGATGCGGTGATATACGATAAATACGAGCTCTCAAAGCATGAAGTTTTTAAAATTTTAAAGCAAAAATTTGAGGCATTAAACGCACAAAAAAGCGAAAATAAGAAAAAGTAAAATTTACTCGAACGCAAAAAGGGCCGCCAATTTGAAATAGCCCGTAAAAGGGTCGCAATCTACCGCATTAAAGCGCAAAATTTGACGCTAAAGGCGGATGATGGCGGTTTGCAAAACGCAGGCGCACCGATAGTATTTTATAACGCGTTTGCCAACGAAGCAGACGAGATCGCGCGAGCTTTAAGCGAGCTTGGCGGCGTAAATCTTACGCTCGCGGCAGTGGGCGGACTGGAGTGGAGCTCCGAAATGACGCCCTGGCCGATGCCTGCTCTTTTTAAAAAGGAGCCGCCTTTTGAGGGTGGGGCGGATGAATATTTGCAAACTCTAACGCAGCAGATCGCGCCTGCCGTCCTGGCAAAAACGGGTGATGTGGCGTGGCTTGGGGTCGCCGGATACTCGCTAGGCGGGCTTTTTGCGCTTTACTCGCTTTATAAAACGCCTATGTTTACGCGCGTCGCTAGCGTTTCGGGTTCGCTTTGGTATAAGGATTTTCGCGAGTTTGCGCTTGGCTCGCATCTTGCGGGTAAGCTGGAGCGCGCGTATCTCTCGATCGGCGACCGCGAGAGTATGGCCAAAAACGAATACCTAAAAACGGCGCTAGACGCCACGCGCGATATTGCCGTGCACTTTGAGAGTTTGGGCGTCGGAAGCAAATTTGAGCTAAATCCGGGCAATCACTACGCAGACGAGATAGGGCGCACAGTAAAGGCGCTAACGTGGTTAGTCGGCGGTAAAATTTAACTCTAAATATGCCGCAAAATCGCCGTCGAATTTGAAAAATTTAGCCGCAACAGAAGTTAAGATGGCGAGCTAAATTTGCTAACGGACGGAGTTAAATTTAAATTAGAAATTTGAACACACTATAATAAGGCAAAGTATCGCTAGATGGATTGTGGTCGCAACTGCTGACAAAAGCAACGAAAGTTATAAAAATTTAGGTGCAGGATTTTTTCGCTAGACGCGGCAAATTTTACCTTGCGAATGAGGCGGGCTGTATGTCCCGTCGCAGTGAAGCAAGGTAAAATTTAACAAAGTATAGCGGAAAAAGACAAGCCTAAATTCAGTCTTCGTATCTTTCTCCTGGCTTCATTTCGATTATCTCCCAAGGCAACCCCTGCTTATTTAGCTCGTCCATGAAAGGCTTGGCGTCGAAATTTTCCATGTTAAAGACACCTTTTCCACTCCAGATGCCCTTTGCGACCATCATCGAGCCGATCATCGCAGGCACGCCCGTCGTGTAGCTCACGGCCTGCGCGCCCGTCTCGGCGTAGCAAGCCTCGTGATCGCAGACGTTGTAGATATAGACCTGGCGCTCTTTGCCGTCTTTTAAGCCACGTATCACGCAGCCGATGTTGGTTTTGCCCTTCGTGCGAGGGCCTAGCGACGCAGGATCAGGTAGCAAGGTTTTTAGAAACTGTATCGGCACGATTTTTACGCCGTTATGCTCGACCTCGTCGATGCGTAGCATGCCGACGTTTTCTAGGCATTTCATATGCGTGAGGTAGCTCTGTCCGAACGTCATGAAAAAGCGGATTCGCTTTAGCCCTTTGATGTTTTTAACTAAGCTTTCTAGCTCCTCGTGATAGAGCAGGTAGCTGTCCTTGACGCCTACTTTCGGGTAGTCCCACTTAAACATTATTTCCATCGGCTCGGTCTCTTTCCACTCGCCGCGCTCCCAGTAGCGGCCCTTTGCGCTCACTTCGCGCAGGTTGATTTCTGGGTTGAAATTCGTCGCAAACGGATATCCGTGATCGCCTGCGTTGCAGTCTAGGATGTCGATTTCGTGGATCTCGTCAAACAGATTTTGCTGTGCATAGGCGCAAAATACGTTTGTCACGCCCGGATCAAAGCCGCTTCCCAGCAGCGCCATCGTGTTTGCGGCTTTAAACTCGCCGTCCTTCGCCCACTGCAGCTTGTATTCAAATTTGGCGGTGTCGGGGTGCTCGTAGTTTGCGGTGTCGATGTATGGGATGCCGGCGCGAGAGCACGCGTCCATGAGGGTTAGGTCTTGATACGGCAGCGCGACGTTTAGCAGTAGCTGCGCGCCCGTTTTTTTGATTAAATTTACGACCGCATCGGTGTCGTCCGCGTCGATCTGGGCGGTGCCAATTTGCACGCCTAGGCGGTCTTTGATAAATTTAGCGATCGCGTCGCACTTGCTTTTGGTGCGGCTTGCAAGGGTGATCTTGCTAAAAACGTCCGCGTTCATCGCGCATTTTACGGTCGCGACTTGGCTCACGCCGCCCGCGCCTATGATTAAGATATTTGACATTTTGGCTCCTTTAAATTTTAGTGATTTTATCCAAAGCTTATATAAAATTTGCTTTTAGTAGTTACAATAGCGCGAAATTTTAAAGGAATTTTATGCGCAAAATTTTAATTTTTCTGCTTCCGATTTGGCTGTTTGGGATGAGTTGCGAGGAGGCGATGCAGCGCAGCATAGATGAGTTTATAAAGCCTGATCGCGATGCCGCGGCTACGTCGATAGCGGGCGAAAAAGCCGCTCAAATTTGCCTGGCTGAGTACGGCGAGGAGAATGAAAACACTATAATGGCGCTAAATAACGCAGGCGCGTTTTTTATGCTAACAAACGAACTGCAAAAGGCGCTTGAGGCCTATGAGCGTTCGCTAAAAATTTTACAAAAAGGGCTGGGCAAAGAGCACAAAGCGCTAGCAAAGCCCTATCACGGCGTAGCTAGCGCGCAGTCGTTGCTGGGGCGATACGATGAGGCGATAGCGAATTTCGGCTCGGCGATCAGATGCTACGAGCTTGGCGGCGAGAAGATGCAAAAAGATCTGATGAGCTGCTACGCGGGGCTAGGCGATACGCTCTATAAAACGGGCGATTTTAACGGCGCATACGTAAAACACGCCGTCGCGTTTAGAATTTACGAATAGGTTTTTGGCGCAGACGGCGTAAATTTGCTACGCGCAAAGTACTATGCGCTGATGGCGGGCGATCTGGCGGGACTTGGCAATAAAAAAGAAGCGCTGCAAAACTACGAAAAAGCTCTTAAAATCGCGAATAAAATTTTAGAAAAAAGCAACGATAAACACGCAAAAAGCCTAAAAGCAGAGGTGGAAGCAAAGATAAAAGAGTTGTAAATTTAGCGATTGGATCTTGAGGCGGGCCAAATTTACGGCTCAAATTTGACTAAGCCGCTGCACTACTCGGCATTTAACCGCTTTGCTAAATTTGCCGCGCACGCAAACGCAAAATGCAGATTGTACCCGCCGAGCATCCCCGTCACGTTTAAAACTTCGCCGATAAAGTAAAGCCCGCGAGTATCGTTGTGGCCGCAGTTTGCATCTAGCGCGTCCGTATCTACGCCGCCTTTTGTGACTTCGGCTCGCTCGAAGCCAAACGTGCCAGCAGGCGCAAATTCGTAAGCAAAGAGCCGCGAGATTTTTGCCGCCTCATCAGCTTTGTACTCGCCGTAAGGTTTGTCGCTAAGCCCCGCCGCGCGCAAAAACTCGAGCGTAAATCGCCTAGGTAGCGGCAAGATAGTGCTGAGCTGTTTTTTACTTTTTTGCGCTGTTTCGATGCTAAAATTCGGGCAAAAATTTATGGCGATTAAACCCTTTTGCCAAAAAAGCGAAGCGTTTAGCACGGCCGGGCCGCTTATGCCTTTGTGAGTGAAAAGTATGTCGCCTGCAAATTTGCGTAGCATTTTTAGCTCGCGGTTTGCGGCGTTTTTGTTTGCGCAAGCTACGCTAATCTCGGCTGGAAAGCAAACTCCGCTTAGATTTTTAAACCAAAACTCGTCTTTTTGCACGGTAAATCCGACAAGCGCTGGCACGGGCGGGATGACTTTGATGCCGAAGCTTTGCGCTATTTCGTAGCCGATATCGCTGGCGCCTAGGCTTTTGTAGCTTAGTCCGCCGCTAGCTACGACGAGATTTTGGGCGTAAAATTTATCTCCGTTTTCGGCGAGCACTTCAAAAATTTCGTTTAAATTTTGCTCGCAGCGATCAAATTTCATCTCAAAATCCGTCAAATTTTCACCGCGATTTTGTTCGGGAGAAACGTCTAAAATTTGGCCGTTTTCATCGGTCAAAATTTTTCTAGCGCTTTTCACGCAAACGCCGCAAAATATTTGCGCTCCGCTTTGTTTAGCGCGCTTTAAAAGCACGCCCAAAACGTCTTTAGCTCCGCTTTCGCAGAAAAATTGATTTTGCTTTTGCTCGTTAAATTTCAGCTCACCGAAAAATTTTAAAACATCTTTGAAGTCTAGATTTTTTAGGATATTTTTCACGAAATTTGCGTCACCGAGATAGTTTGACGCGTCTATACGGCGGTTTGTGATGTTGCATCTGCCTCCGCCGCTAGCTAATATTTTCTTGCCGGGAGTTGCGTTTTTTTCGAGTATAGCGACGCTTTTACCGCGTAAATTCGCCGCCAAAAATAGCCCTGCCGCGCCAGCTCCGATTATCAAAACGTCGTAAATTTTGCAAATTTTAGCCATCATAAAACCTCAAAATTTACCCGCGGCAAAGCCATCTAAAATCAAAAGCTATTTTTTAGCGCTAGGAATTTTTGCTCTTGCGCTTCGTCTAGTTTCATTTTTTCGTTGCGATTTACGAAAAGCTTAAAGATCACGTTGTGATCCGCGTCGTAAAAGTGCAGGCTGTGCCCGAGAAATCCCATAAATTTAGTGCTCACAAAGCCGATGCTGACGATTGATTCTTCTTTTAGGTGACCGCCCAAAAAGCCGCTTTTATCGGTGAAATTTAAAAATCCTCTCGCTTTTTTAGGCATAGGCACGCTCACTTTGATCTCGATGATAAACTCAGGCGTATTTTTGATGAAAAGCATCTCGCCCCAAGTGCTGACTTCTTCGAAAATTTTCATCAAATTTTCTGCGCCGACTTCCTTAAATTCGTCATCGCCGCGGTACTGCAAGATTTCGTATTCGCGTACGTTTAGCTGTTTGGCCGCATCGTAAACGGACATCTTTTTATCCTCGAAAAGCTCGTCGATTTGTTTTTTTAGATCGCTCATTTTTATCCTTTTTTGAAATTAGATTTTGATAATAGTATTTAAAAATAGCTAAAAATCGGCTAAATTTACATGATAGGCGTCGTTACGTTATCAAACGGCGCACGAACTGAAGTTTTGGCGTTTTGAGAGGGGCGGACTCGGTAAATTTACCGTCCGTAAGGCCCGTTAAACGCCTAAAATTTGCTTTATTTCCGCCTCGTTAGTGAGCTTGGAGTTAAATTTAACGACTAAATTTTGCGCGTTTTTATAGCACTCCACGACGCCTTTTTGCTTTTCGATCTCAGCTAGATCGGCATCCGTGCTTGACGGCAGATAGATATTTTTAAAGATATTTGGGTTATCTAGCCATTTTAGCGCGATCAGCCACACGGCGCAAAGCACCGTCACGACGGCGGAAAGCGCGCTAAGGCCGTAAAATTTAAGCAAAGTACCGCCGCCGATACCGCCGATAAAGCTTCCCATGTAGCCAAAGGCGTTAAAGATGCCTAAAACCGCACCTTTTTGGCTCACTTTGCTAAATTTGGACGCCATGGATTGCAGGATCGGTTCGTGCAGGTTAAAGCCGATAAAAAATATAATCACGCCCGCGTAAAACAGCGGCTTGTGCCCGAGCGAGAGCGCGAAAAGTCCATAGCAAACGACGAAAAGCGAGACGCCGATGACTAAAATTTGCTTTGTGATGCGCTTCGTTTCGCCGATCGCGCCACCGATACCCATCGCGATAAAGCCAAACACCGTCGCGACCGAGTAGATGCCGCTGAGGTCCTTTTTGTCCATGCCAAAATACTTCACGATGGCGATTGGAATCACGATAAAGGCCGCCGACATCAGCATTTTTTGCATGAAGTTGCTGATGTTCATGAGCAGTAAATTTTTGTTTGAGAGTAGCTTCACGGCTGGCGTTTTAGCCTGCGAGTGGGTAAATTTAGGCTCCTCGCCAACAGCCGTGTATAAAAGCACGATACAAACGACCGTAACCGCGATCGAGAGGTAAAAAAGGCTTGAAAGGCCGTATTTGGCGCTAAGTATCGGCGAGAGTATCATAGAAAGCGTAAAGCTAATGCCGATAAACGCGCCCATCATCGCCATCGCGTGCCCGCGCACCTCCTCCTTGGTCATGTCGCTCATCAGCGCGATCGCCACGGCTCCTATCGCGCCCGCACCCTGGATAAATCTACCAAAAATCATCGTGTAGATATCAGTCGCCACCGCGCAGATCGCAGCTCCCACGATGAAAACCAGCAGCCCGATCAGCATAGAGTTTTTGCGCCCGAAGTGGTCCGAGACGTAGCCGAAAACCACCTGAAACGTGATCTGCGACATCGCGTAAACGCCGATAAGAACGCCGACTAAAAACTCTGTCGCCCCCTCAAGCTCGAGCGCGTAGACGCTGATAACTGGCAAAATGATAAAGAGTCCAAAAAATCTGCTGCCGATGATAAAAGATAAAGGTAAAGCGCTTTTTACTATCATAAATTTTCCTTTTTAAAGGAGTGATTTTACCCGAATTTTGATAATACGTAAATTAAAGCCGAATTTGATAAAATGCGCGGGTTAAAAAATAGCATAGCGAAGTATTTTTGGATTATTTTTGCGGTTGCGTAGATGAAATTTTGCGTAGGCTAGGCACGTAGTCTGCCGAGCGAAATTTTAGCAAGCTACGTAAAAAGAACCAAAAAGACAAGCTAGAAAAAGGAAAAATTTTGAAAATCTAGCTCATTTAAAGGCGCGCAAGAGAAGCCGAAAAAGGAAAAATTTGAAAATAGTTTTAGCAACATCCAACGCCGACAAAGTGCGCGAAATAAAAGATTTTTTAAAAGATTACGAAATTTACGCACTACGCGAAATTTGCGAGCCGTTTGAGATCGTCGAGGACGGCGCGACTTTCGCCGCAAATGCGCTAATTAAAGCTCGCGCCGTGCAGGCAAAACTGGGTGAGCTAAATTTGGCGGACGAGTTTATCGCGCTAAGCGACGATAGCGGCATCAGCGTCGAGGCTCTTGGCGGCAGGCCCGGGATTTACTCGGCTAGATTTAGCGATATGAACGAGCGCGGACAGATAACGGGCAATAGCGCGACCGACGCTAGCAACCGCGCAAAGCTGATAGCTGAGCTAAAGGCGCTAAATTTAACCAGCTCGCCCGCGTTTTATACCGCTTGTATCGCGGTTAGCTCAAATTTGGGCGACTTTACGGCGCACGGTTTTATGCACGGAACTGCGATAAACGAGGAGCGCGGCAGCAACGGCTTTGGCTACGATAGTCTTTTTATCCCCAAAGGCTTTACGTCCACACTTGGCGAACTAGACGATGCTACAAAGCTAAAAATCTCTCACCGCTCAAAGGGGCTGGAGCTTATAAAGTACGTGTTAAAGAGCCTTGAGAGGAAATTTGGGCGCTAAATTTATGGCGCGAAAGAAAAAGCGAATTTGCGCGGCAAAAACCTGGCTAAATTTGCCGTCCCTTAACGCTAGCGCGGTATAATCGCGCAAATTTAAAATTTGAGACGAAGATGAATCTGGTTTTATTCGACTTTGACGGGACGATCACGCGCGACGACTCGCTGCTGGAGTTTATCGCTTACGTCGTGGGATTTAAGAAATTTTTTAGAGGGATTTTTTGGCTTTCGCCGGTTTTGATCGGCTATAAGCTAAAAATTTGCAGCAACAACTACGCTCGTAGGCGGCTGATGACTTACTTTTTTGCTGGTATGAGCGCGGATAAATTCGCTCAAATTTGCAAAAAATACTCAAACACGCACATCGAGGATATCGTGAAATTTTCCGCGATGGCAAAGATCGCCGAGTACAAGGCAAACGGCGACAAGGTCGTGATCGTGACGGCGTCGCTCGAGGACTGGCTGGCTCCGTGGTGCCAGGCGCAGGGGCTCGAGCTACTGGGCACTCGCATCAAGAAAAAGGGCGGCGTGATAACGGGCGAGATAGATGGCGCCAACTGCTACGGCGCGGAGAAGGTACGCCGCGTGCGCGAGGCGTACGACACGGACGCCTTTGAGCGCGTGATCGCATACGGCGACAGCAGGGGAGATAAGGAGATGCTGGAGTTTGCCGACGAGGCGCATTATAGGGCGTTTGAGTGAGGCGATGAAGGCTGCTTGTAAATCTATCAAATTTTGGCTTTTAGCTCATCCAAATTTACCAGCAACCGCAAACGCCGCAACTCAAATTTGACCCCAAATTTAAACCATTTTCAGCACTTCGACTATCTCGCCCTTTGCTATAAATTCTGTCTCTTTAGGGATGATTAAAAGTGCGGCGCCTCCCGTGAGGTTATTTACGATCGCCGAGCTGCCCAGCTTTTTGCCGTCTAAATTTACGTAAATTTTGCCGTCGCGATTGACCAAATTTACCGCCGTAAATTCCAAAAACGGCGAGCGTTTTTTGTAATCCTCGTCCATGATCGCCGTGATTTTAGGCTCGCTAGCGCCAAACCACGCGTTTAGCAGCACGCGCACGTAGAGCACGCACATCACCATCGCCGAGTACGGGAAGCCCGGCAGTGCAAATATATATTTTTCGCCCGCTTTTGCGACCTTGATGTGGCGGCCCGGTTTGATCGCGGCGCCGTCGATGATGATGTCGAAATTTTCGCCCAGCGCGCCTTTTACGAAGTCGTAGTCGCCCATGCTGATGCCGCCCGTGGTGACGAGCACGTCGGCTGATTTTAGCGCGCGGACGATGGCGTCTTTTACTAGCTCGGCGCGGTCGCGCACTATCTCGCACAGCACGGGTTCGCCGCCCATTTTGCGCACCATGGCTGCGATACCTACGTGGTTTGAGCTGTGGATTTGCGCGGCGTTTTCTAGCGGCTCTCCGAGGTCTTTTATCTCGCTTCCGGTTGCTAGCACCGCGACTCTGGGCCGCACGAATACGCTAACGTTAAAGATCCCAAGCTCGGCTAGCAGCGCAGTCTCGGCGTAGCCTATCGTCGCGCCTTTTTTGATTAGGATTTCGCCTTTTTTGTAACTTTCGCCCACTTCGCGCACAGCAAAGCCCTTTGGCACGGGTTTTTTGATCACGACCTTACTACCTACGACCTCGACGTTTTCGACCGGGATTAGCGTGTCGGTGCCTTCACTCATTAGCGAGCCGGTGAAGGTTTTGACGCATTTTGCGCCCTCGACTTTTAGCCCCTTATCGCTACCTGCGGGCAGGTCGGTGATGAGCTCAAGCTCGCTCAAATCCTCTTGCCACGCAAACGCGTAGCCGTCCATAGCGGAGACGGGACGCTCCGGGTAGTTGTCTTGTGCTGCGATATCTACGGCGATACGGCGATCAAGTGCCTGCGTGAGCGTGACCTTTTCCACGCGGTCCCAAGGAGTGAGCGTGGAGCGTAAAATTTCAAGAGAGGATGCGTAACTCATAAATTCTTTCATTTTTTGTCCTTTTTAATTCCCCGGCTCGGCTGGATTTTAAATAGTTTTCGACTAGGATACTCGGGTAACGGACGACTGGTCCGCTCCCGTCGTATCCGCCGCAAACTATTTAAACTACACACAATCCGTCTGGAATATTTCTGCCGATTTTACTAAATTTAATCGTAAATTATGCTAATAAAGCATAGAAGTTTATTATCAAGTCTGCAAAAAGCGTACAAATTTAGTTATAATAACTCTCAAATTTAAGTAAAGGACAAGCTTTGAATCAAATCGCTAAAACGCCTCAAGACGTCGTCGCCTTACTCATAGAAAAAAGGAAAGAATTTAACGATCCCAAAGAATTTATCGTGTCGTTCGGCAAAGACGAACTAGGCGAGTTTGAAAAGCTAAACGGCGATATGGATATGAAGGTCGGAGATTTGCTTAGCATGAGCCAAAGCGTAGGAAGCTCGGTCGGCGAGTCGCTAAAATCGGTCAAAAAGTACTCCGCCGAGCTCATAAAAGCAAGCGATAAGATAAAAGAGAGCGGACTGGGCGCGAAATTTATAAATTTCTTGCTCGGCAAAGACCTAGCCGCCGAACTGGCTAGCAAATATCAAAGCGTGTCAAGCTTGTTTGAAGAAATCACGGCAAATTTAAAACACTCCATAAATGTTTTAGAAGCTAGAAACGCAGAAATCTCCGAGAAGCAAAAGGAACTCTCGCTCATCATAGAAAGTCTAAAAGGCAAGATAGAAATTTTAAGCAAAACAGACGAGCTCATCGAAAATTTAGCGGCAAATCAAACGGACGAAGAGCAGAAAAAATTTCTCCTCGAAGAGGCGCTATTTTACATCCGTATGCATTTGCAAAATTTGCAACAGGTACTGGTCGTGATGCAGCAAAGCCTCGCAAACTACGCTACTATCAAGCACAATAACTCGCTTTTGAGTTTCGCCACGCAAAACACGATCACAACTAGCATCACCGCGCTAAAAACCAACGTCTACATCGCAAGCGCAGCGCAAGAAGGCAAGAAGCAGCTAAAAGCGGTTTCTGAGATGGACAAGCTAGCTAGCGACGTTATCCTAAAAAACGCGCAGGACGTAAACGATACGGCAACAGACGTGATGGCAAAGGTCGCAGGAGGCGCGCTAGATAACCAAAATCTTGAAAAAGCGATAAATTTGATGATAGATTCGCTAGATAAGATAGAAAATTTCAAAAACGAGGCGCTGCCGAAGATGAAAGAAAATATCGCTAAAATCGCGCAGATGAGCAAGACGCTGGAAAGCAAGGTAAATAAGCTCGAAAAGATCGAGCAAAGCGACGTGTATAGCATAGAGTAGAGCGGCGCGAAGGTCAAATTTGACCTCGCAAGCGGCAAATTTAAAAACAAAAAGGTAAAAGATGGATCAAATTTTAGAGCTTCTCGGCAATAACCTCATATTTTCCGTTCCGCTGGCCATCGTTACGGTTTTTACCTTGCTTGAGATTATTTTGATGATGACCGGATTTTCGGTGCTTGAGCCGATAAACGGGCTATTTGACGGAGCCGAGGGCATCGACGCTCCGGGTACCGAGCTGTTAGCTTGGGCGAACAAAGGCGGCGTGCCTAGCACCGTTTTTTACGGGATTTTGCTTATGAGCTTTGGCGCGTGCGGGCTTTTTATTATCGGCGTTTTTTACGGCTCCACCTCGCCTGCGTGGTATATGAGCGCGGTTATCGCCGCGGTTTCGTTTTTTATCGCTTTGACATGGACTAGATGGGTTAGTTTGCTCGCGGTAAAATACCTGCCTCAGGTGCAAAGCGCTGCGTTTAGCAAAAAGGAGCTTCTTGGCTGCGAATGCGAAGTAAAGGACTATAAAATAACCAAAGAGCAAGGCGGCGACGTTAAAGTTGCGGATAAAAACGGAAAAGAACGTTTCGTTTTTGCAAGGGCTGCCGATGAAAAAGAGCTTGTAAAAGGCGATATCGCGCTCATCGTTAGGATCGATAAAAATAACTTTTACATCAAGAAAAAACAGTAAATTTAATCTAAGGAGAATAGTATGAACATTGACGGGATGACTTCTTTGGCCGTATTTGTCGGCATAGGACTCTTTTCTATCATCATTTTGGGTATCGTCTTTTCAAGGCTTTACCGAAAGACGACAAAGGAGCTTACGTTCGTGCGAACGGGCTTTGGCGGCGAAAAGGTCGTTGTGGACGGCGGCGCGCTGATACTGCCGATACTGCATGATTATATCGACATAAATATGCAGTCGATGAAAGTTACCGTAGCTCGCTCTAAAAGCGATAGCTTCATAACCAAAGATAGAATGCGCGTGGATATCACGGCTGATTTTTATATCAGAGTGGGCGAGGATAGAGAGTCTATCTCGCGCGCGGCACAGACGCTGGGTAAAAAAACAATCGATCTGCGCGAGCTAACCGGGCTGATAGAAGGCAAGCTCATCGCTACGCTCCGCTCGGTGGCAAGCTCGATGGAGATGAAGGAACTACACGAAAAAAGGGATGAGTTTAGCTCACAGGTCAAAAATGCTATCGAAGCCGACCTATCTAAAAACGGCCTTCAACTAGAGTCCGTCTCTCTCACGTCGCTAGATCAAACGGCTAAAGAGTTTTTTAACGAAAACAACGCCTTTGACGCCGAGGGCTTGACCAGCTTAACGCAGACTATCGAGGAACGCAAAAAGCTACGAAACGATATCGAGCGCTCGACCGAGGTACAAATCGCGCAGAAAAACTATGAAACGCAGTCGGAGAAATTTGAAATCCAAAGAAAACAAGCCGAGGCCGAAGCCACGCAACAAACAAAAATAGCGAATTTCCAAGCCGAGCAAGAAGCGCTAAGAGCAAAAGAAGCCGAAAGTAGGCGCAAGGAGGCCGAAGAAGCCAAGATCGTCGCGAACAAAGCTATCGAAGAGGCGCAGATAAACAAAGCAAAGGCTATCAAAGAAACCGAGATCGAAAAGGAAAAAGCTCTCGAAATCGCCACTCAAAACAAAAACATCGAGATAGCCAAGAAAAATCAAGAAGTTGAAGAGGTCAGGATTGCCGCTCACAAAGCCATCGAACAGGCTGAAATCGAAAAGGCCAAAACCATAGAAACGGTGGAGGTGCAAAAGGCCAGAGTTGTCAAAGAAGCCGAGATAGAAAAGGAAAAAGTCATTGAGCTGGCAAATCAGAGCAAAAATATCGAAATCGCTAAAAAAGTCGAAGAAGAAGCCGTGGCTAAAACCCTAGCCAACGAGAAAAAGGCGCTAGAAGCCGCGTCGCTGGAAAAGATCAAAACTGCCTCCGAAATAGAACAAGCCGAACGTATCAAAAAGTTAGCTCTAATCGAAGCACAGCAAGACGCCGAGCAGCTATCTATCGAAAAAACCGTCGCCGCAAAGGCTGAAAAAGAGGCCGAGGAAAACCTAGCCGAAGCTGCCAAAATCAAAGCGATGGGCACAAGCGAAGCGCTAAAGATCAAAGCTACTGCAGAAGCCGAAGCCATAAAGATAACGGCTGAAGCCAACAGGCTAAACTACGAGGTCGAGGCTAAGGGTAAAACCGAGATAAATAACGCCGAAAACATCGTCTCGGCGGCGATTTTGGAAAATAGATTTAAGCTCGCCTTGATCGAGTTTATGCCGCAAATCATCGCCCAGGTCGTAAAACCGGCGGAGAAAATTGACTCTATCAAAATCGTGCAAATGGCGGGTCTTGGCGGCGCAAATCAGAGCGGCACCAGCTCAAATACCAACGGCGGCGTTAGCAACGCGGGTGCGTCTCTCTCCGATCAAATCGTAAATGCGTCTCTAAACTACAAAGTAAATGCACCGATAATCGACGATCTAATGAAGCAAGTGGGTATCGATCTAAACGGCGGGATACAAAATATCGCCTCGCCCCTGCTAGACGGTTGCGAAAAAGCTAAAGACACGTCAAATTTTAGCGCAAAAGAGACTGAGAAATTTAATGCTGCAAGCGAACAAAAAGACGGCAAGAAAAAGTAAATCTAGCCTCAAATTTGATTAAAGTTGTGTAAGGGGGACGGCACGCTAGCGCGGTAAAGCCGGCTAAATTTGGCCGTCCTTTTTTACAATCAAAACAATAGCTGCTTTTTGTGGTTGTTTTTGGCATATTTTGAGCTGTCTACACGGCTGTAAATTTAACTGCTTAAGTTAAATTTTATATTCCCTTTCAAATTTGATTAAATCGCAAGCAAATTTTATTAATTTTTTATTTTAACATCAGTAAAATACAGCCTAAGAAATCGGGTCGATTTTACCTTTTCAAAGGACACTTCATGAATTTTTCAAATTCAAAATGGTTTATCGTTTTAGGTGCGGCGCTTGGGGCTCTTGGCGCATTGCTCGTGTATTTTGGCAACCCCGGCAACATGGGCGTTTGCGCGGCTTGCTTTTTGCGCGATACGGCGGGGGCGCTAGGCTTTCACCGCGCTGGAGTCGTGCAGTACGTGCGCCCGGAGATCATCGGGCTCATTTTGGGCGGCTTTTTAGCTAGCGTGCTTTGGACGAAGGAGTTTAGCGCGACCACGGGCTCGTCGCCTTTCGTGCGCTTTTTTCTAGGATTTTTCGCGATGATTGGCTGCCTCGTGTTTTTGGGCTGCCCGTGGAGGGCGTTTTTGCGTCTTGGCGGCGGCGATATGACGGCGATTGCGGGAGTCGTCGGTATTTTTGCGGGCGTGTGCGCGGGTGTATTTTTCAAAAAGCTCGGCTACGGCCTCACGCACGAGACTAAAACTCAGGCCGCGATAGGCGTTTTGCCGACGGTTATGGGTATTTTGCTACTTGCTGCGCTGGCTCTAGGGCTGAAGCTTGGCGAAAACGGCGCGCTTTTTACCTCTGCAAAGGGCCCTGGCTCCATGCACGCTCCGATCCTGATCTCGCTTGGATTTAGCATCGTCGTGGGCGCGCTAATGCACAAAAGCAAATTTTGTAGCGTAGGGGCGTTTGGTAGGCTTTTTAAAGGGGATTTCTCGATGTTTACTGGGATCATCAGTATCGTCGTTTTTGCCAGCATCGTAAATTTAGCGCTTGGACAGTATAAATTCGGCTTTGAAGGCCAGCCTATCGCGCACAACGACGTGGTTTGGAACTTCCTTAGCATGACGCTAGCAGGGCTTTGCTTTAGCCTGAGCGAAGGCTGCCCGGGCAAGCATCTCGTGCAAATGGGTACCGGCAATCTAAGCTCGGTTATATTCGTCATCGGCATGGCGGCTGGCGCGGCCGTAGCGCATAACTTCTTGCTCGCTAGCTCTCCTAGCGCCATAACGGCGGCGGCTCCGTGGGCGGTAGCGATGGGGTTTGTTTTTGCGGTTTATGTGGGATTTTTTCACAAAAAAGCCGCTTGATTCCCCATAAATGACGGATTTCAAGCTTTAAAATTTTAAACCCGTTTCGGTTACGTATTTCATAATACGCGCCCTAACGGGTTAAAATTTTAAAGTTAAACTACGCCTATTCTGTCTGGAATATTTGTCGCATATCTTGCTAAATTTATAAATTTGACATTTTCGCGGCGCGGGTCTCGGCGAGCGAAAGACGTAAATTTAACTTATATAAAAAGCGAGTTTGAATTTGCCAAATTTGATGGCGGTTAAGAGTAAAAAGCAGGCTAAAACATAACCTAGCCTGCAAGAAATAAAGCTTTTTCTAAAAAGTAGTCAAATTTTCTCGGCGCGTATGATAAGGCCGCGCCGAGAAAATTTATCCTAAAAGTCCGGCGCCTTTGATCGCTTGGCTGCGCTCTTTTGCGTAGATGCGTTCGCCTCCCACGACGTCGTATTTCCAGATCGGCGCGTTAGCCTTAAAGTCCTCGACAAACTCGTTTATCAGCTGCAAGGCGACCTTTCTTTGCGGGCTCACGACGCCTGCGACGTAGGAGCTCTCGTGCACCGGCACGTCTCCGCGAGAATGCGCGAAAAGCACGTATGCACCCAGATCCTTTGCCTTTTGCTCCCAGCCAGCTAGCCATTTGCGCAGGATCGGCTCGTAGATATCAAAGCTAAGCGCGCTTATGCCGCCTTCCTCGCGCACGATGCCCGTAAACGTGATGAGCGCGCCGCAGTTTTTGTCCTTAAACTCGTCGTACCAGGCGTTTGTGATCGCTTTAGCGTCGAGGCTTCCATCAAATATTTGCATCTTAACCTCCGCAAACCGGCGGTAAAATGGAAATTTTATCCCCGTCTTTTAGCGGCGCGTCTAGCGAGCTTGCGATCTCGTCGTTTACGGCGACGGCGCAGATTTTTAGCCACTCGGACAGCTCCGCATACTCGCCTAGTTTTTCTTTTACTTCGCTTAAATTTGCCGCTTCCAGCTTTAAATTATTCATCTTTATCGGGCCCAAAAACTCGATTTCTACCATAAATTCGCCTTTGAAATTAAATTTTTTTCTTGATTTTACTTAAAAAAATATTTAGATATACTTACGCGAAAATTTAAACAAAAGAGCCGTAATGAACGAAATATTAAGCAAAATAAAAACGCCCGCCTACGTCTGCGAAGAGGCCAAGGTGCGCAAAAATCTCGAAATTTTAAAACGCGTCAAGGATGAAAGCGGCGCAAAGGTGCTAGTCGCTCTAAAAGGCTTTGCATTTAGCGGCGTGATGGGGCTTGTCGGCAAGTATCTAGACGGCGCGACGTGTAGCGGCCTACATGAGGCTAAATTTGCCGCAAAATACGTTCGCGGCGAGATTCATACCTATTCGCCGGCATTTAAAGACGAGGACATAGATGAGGTGCTCGCGCTCTCAAAACACGTGGTTTTTAACTCCTTTGCGCAGTGGGCTAAATTTAAAGAAAAAGCCCTAGCTGCAGGCGTTACTTGTGGACTTCGCGTAAATCCGGAGCTCTCAGTCGCGCCGACTGACGCTTATAACCCGTGCGGTCGCTACAGCCGCCTAGGTATCACGCGCGCAAATTTCGACGCTGACGCGCTTGATGGTATCACGGGACTGCATTTTCACGCGCTTTGCGAGGAGAGCGCGCAGAGCCTGGAGACCGTGCTGATGGCGTTTGAGGAGAAATTCGGCGAGTTTATCCCGCGTATGAAGTGGGTAAATTTCGGCGGCGGACATCACGCAACCAAAGAAGGCTACGACGTCGATCTGCTCATAAATTTGATCAAAAACTTCCGCGAAAAATACGGCGTCGAGGTCTACATAGAGCCCGGCGAAGCGGTTGGCTGGCAGACGGGATTTTTAGCCGCTTCGGTGCTTGATTTCGTGCAAAACGAAAAAACCATAGCCATCCTGGACGTCTCGGCCGAGGCGCATATGCCAGATACCGTGCTGATGCCGTACCGACCGGCGGTGCGAGGCGAGAGCAAGGGTGGTAAATTTAGCTACCGTTTCGGCGGAAACACCTGTCTAGCCGGCGATATCGTGGGGCTTGATGCCGGCGAGCCCGAGTATAAATTTGACGCACCGCTAAGCGTGGGCGACAAAGTGATCTTTGAGGATCAGATCCACTACACGATCGTGAAAAACACGACCTTTAACGGCATCAAGTTGCCTGATTTGCTGCTTTTAAAAGAAAACGGTGAGCTTGTTATCGTGCGGGAATTCGGCTTTGAAGATTATGAGAGGCGAAACTAAATTTGACGACAGGAACCGCGCCCTTTAGGGTGTAAATTCGACGTTTGGGGGCGCCGTTTATGGCTGTAAATTTAAATCAAATTTTACGCCAGGTTTCTGCCTGATATGCGCGTGCGCTAAACTCGTAGCTTTTCGGCTTTAAATTTTGAAATTTGGTTTATCGCCCGCCAAATTTGCCGCAAATTTAATCTCAAACGAAGTTAAATTTAAGATAAATAAAATCTAGCTTATATAAATGAATTAGTATGGCAGATTATAAATTTGACCCCGATTTTGATAAAAAAGTGCCGCAACTGCCTAAAAATGCGTTGTTTTGACGCTAAGCTTGCATTACGTTATTTTTTGATATAATTTCATGAAAATCCGCAAAATTTAGCCTTTGGCTGGATGCCGACCACAACAAGCTTTTTGAGACGGAAAACAAAACCAAAGGGAGATAGCATGACGAGAATTTTTAGTTTGCTTTCGGTTTTCGCCTGTTGGGTCTTCGCTATCGAGGCGAGTCCTAGCACAAACCAGTACCAGAGCAATATCTGGGCTGCGGGTAGAATCGAGAACATTAAGCCTTACGAAGACGGTTTGGGGCCGATTTTCACGTTCATTCAGGGCAACGACTACTT
>CALISV010000197.1 GCA_938041615.1 uncultured Campylobacter sp.
TTATGGGTTATCTTGGGAGTTTTAGGCGTCGGGATTTTTGCTAGTTTGTTTAAAGCAAAATAGCTACGAGCTGATTTGGCGACAATTTATAAATTCGCCCGCCTTGACGCTCGGTGCCGCTTTAGCAAACTAGGCGCGCACATTTTTTCCGCCTAGCCCAAGGCTAAATTTGATAAATTTAGCCCAAGCCGTAAAAGCGCCAAGGCGGCAAGCAAAGTTAAATTTTAGCCTTTATCGCCTGAGCTAGATCGGCGATTAGGTCGTCTGCGTTTTCTACGCCGATAGCAAGGCGCAGCAGATTAGGCTTTATGCCGATTTTATCTTGCAGCTCTTTAGGGTATGATTCGTGCGTCATGGACGCGGGCTGGCAGATGAGGCTCTCAACGCCGCCAAGACTCACGGCTAGATCAAAAAGCTCCAGAGATTTGGCAAAAATTTTATAGTCGTATTTTTCGTTTAGCTCCAGCGATATAACCGCGCCGATATCGCTTGCTTGGCGGGCCTGGATCTGCTTTTCTAGCTGCGAGTACGATCCAGCGTAGTGCACCGCGTCTACCGCTTCGTGCGATTTTAAAAATTCGATGATTTTATGCGTATTTTGCGTCTGGCGATCAAAGCGCACGCTAAGGGTTTTAAGGCCTCTTATCAGATAATAAGCGTCCATCGGACTGATTATGCCGCCAAACGTGTTTCTGGCAAATTTTATCTTTTCGGCTAGCGCGTCGTCATTTACCGTGACGATGCCCGCGATCGCGTCTGCGTGTCCGCCGATATATTTCGTCGCGCTATAAACTACAATATCTACGCCAAAATCAAAAAGCTTTTGATAATAAGGCGTTAAAAAGGTATTATCGGCGATTACCAGGATGCCTCTTTTGTGCGCGATGTCTGCGATACGGCGGATATCGGTCACGCGTAGCAGCGGATTTGAGGGCGTCTCGATAAATATCGCTCTTACATTCTCTGCGATATCTTTTTCCTCTAATAAATTTAAATCGTCCACCGCCTCGTAGCTTATGCCCTGCGACGCAAAGACGTTGCTAACGTAGCGGAAAGTGCCGCCGTAGACGTTGTTGTTTAGTAGCACCTTATCGCCCGTTTTTAGCAGGCTAAAAGCCGCTGCCGTCGCCGCCATTCCCGAGCCGAAGCTAAATGCGTATTTACTGCCCTCCACCTTAGCAAAAAGCTCGTCAAACGCCTGCTTAGTCGGATTTGCGCCGCGCGAGTAGGCAAACTCGCCAAAGCCGTCTAGCCCCTCTTGCACGAACGTCGTCGCCAGATAAACGGGCGGCACGACGGCTCCAAAAGGGTTATGTTTGGCCTCGATGCCTTTTACGATTAGTGTGTCTAGTTTCATTTTTTCTCCTTAAATTTATCGCTAAAATTTCAAAAATCTTATATCCATCGCCGAGATAAAGCTCATTATACGCTCGTTTCGGCTAGCGAAAAATCTCTCCGCATCGCCGTCAAACGCGATCTTGCCTTTATCCAAAAACAAAATCCTATCCGCGACTTTGCGAGCGAAATTCATATTATGCGTGACGATGACGAGGGATTTTTTCTCTCTGGCTAGGGCTATGACGACTTTTAGCACCTCGGCTTCCAGCTCCGGATCTAGCGCGCTAGTCGGCTCGTCTAGCAGCAAAAACGACGGATCCATCGCTAGCGCTCTAGCTATCGCCACGCGCTGGCTCTGACCGCCCGAGAGTCTGTTCGGATAGGCGTTTTGCTTATCCGCCATGCCAACCTTGCCTAGTAGCTCGAGGGCTTTATTTATCGCCGTTTGCTTGTCGATGCCGAGCACCTGCGTCGGTCCTTCGATCACGTTTTGCAAAACCGTTAAATGCGGAAACAGATGAAACCCCTGAAACACCATCCCCGTTCGCCTGCGAAAGGGCAGTAGCTCTTTTGGTGAAATTTTACCGCCGAATTTTATCTTCTCGCCGTCTAGCTCCAGCTCGCCTTCCTCGGGGATTTCGAGTAAATTTATGCAGCGAAGCAGGGTTGATTTACCGGATCCAGAGGACCCCACGATCACCGTAGTTTGCCCATCTGCGATCTCTAGGTCGATGCCCTCTAGCACCTTTTGTTCGCCAAAGCTCTTGGTTAAATTTTTAAATTTTATCGCCATTACACGTACCTTGATGTTCGTTTTTCTAGCCTTCCTTGCAAAAAGGTAAGCAGCGTGCAAACGACCAAATAAATAAGCGCGGCCAGCACGTAAAGCAGCAGCGGCTCGTAGGTGCGAGCGGCGATGCGCTGGGCTACCATAAACATATCCACCATCGTTATGGAAGCAGCTAGCGAGGTGTCTTTAACTAGCCCGATGAAGGTGTTTGATAGCGGCGGCAGCGATATACGCACGGCCTGAGGCGCGATGATACGGCGTAAAATTTGCGCGTGCGTCATACCTAGCGAGGTCGCCGCCTCCCACTGCCCCTTAGGCACCGATAGGATCGCCGCCCTAACCGACTCGGACGCGTAGGCGCCGACGTTTAGGCTAAAAGCGATGATCGCCGCGCTCCACGTATCAAGCGTAACTCCGATAGAAGGAAGCCCGAAAAATACGATAAAAAGCTGCACTAAAAGCGGAGTGCCGCGAAATATCCAAACGTAGCCGCCAAACGTCCATCGTAAAATTTTTACGCTTGAAAGACGCGCGATAGCGGTTATTACGGCGATAATCAGCCCGCAGGCAAAAGACGCCAGCGTGAGCGGTATCGTGACCTTAGCTAGGGCTTCTAGCATCGGCAGCAGCGAGCTTGAGACAAGCTCGATTATGCGGTTTATGCGTTCCGTGTCCAAATTTACCTCCGTCTTTCACGCCGATTTTAGGCTTAAATTTACTCGTCGCAAGCCTTTGAGCCGTTAAATTTCGCTTGTTTTAAGCAAATTTAGCTTGCAAGATTTGCCTAAGTTTGCCGTTTAGTTTCACAAGCGGCGTTTTCTACTAAATTTAAAATATCCGGCTAAATTTAACGGCTTTTAAATTT
>CALISV010000198.1 GCA_938041615.1 uncultured Campylobacter sp.
TAAATTTTAAAATTCCGCGGCGGCACAAAGCCTCCGTATTTGTGGATTTAAGGTCAAATTTAGAATTTAATCTCGCCAGATATTTTCGTTTAATTTTAGACTTTTTACTATGGATAGAAAGAATAAAAGCTCGTGCTTGATAGACGCGGCGGGATCGAAACTAAGTACGCTGCGATCTACGCTAGGCTCGAAACTATCGTATCCCGTGCGGATGAAAATATAGACGTTTCTATCCGAAAAGCTTAATCTGATCGGTCCGCCGGCGCCGCTTCTAAAGCGAAGCAAGCGCCGCATAAAGGCGGGCGTGAGGGCATACATTGCAGACACTGCATCGGCGCTATATACGCTAAATGCGGAGCTAAACTCGCTATCGTCCATCGCGATCTTCTTAAGTCCGCCGAGCGTTGGCCTCGCACTGAGCAGGGGAAGGATCACGGCCACCGAGTTTATGCGCTTTTTAAATTCCGCGTAGAAAAATATCCCCCTGCTGCTACGTCGTTCGTCAGTATGAGTCACGCAAACATCCGCAAAGCTAAAGAATACTCCGTTATAGACGCCGGAAATTTTATCTTCGCAATCAAAATAGCTTATGCCGTCCACAAATAGACCGCTCGCGCGCAGATACGCCGGTCGAAACGAGCCTGAAATTTCATAGCGATAACCTAGGCTTGCGATATAAGGCGCGATATATTGGTGTTTAAAGGTGCGGACGAATTTTTTGGATCTATTATTTGATCCGCTCCAGCGCGGCATCTGCGATATTAAACAAAGAAAGGCAGATGGTTACGAGTGCGATGACGAAGCGCAAGGTATCATTCTCGCACATTTCTACGCCTTTGGCAAGCATCCACAGCAAGGTGCAAAAGATAAATACGCGCACTATATTTGCATCTTTATTCACTACTCTAAAAGAGATGCTGCCGCAGCTAAATACCACTATGATCCAGCAGAGGCCTACTGCTGCTTCTTGATCTCTAAAATTGAAAAATAGCCACAGCGCCGAGGCTAGCACCGCTAGTACTATTATCGAAAACGCCGCACCTTTGTGCCGCTCCGCCTCATCTAGGATGCCGAGTCTTAGTTTTTCCAGTTCGTTTGCGGTCATCTTTCTCTTTCTAAATTTATCGAAGCAAATTTTAAAATTTAGCCTAAATTTCGCTCCTAAAGGCTCGCGGCGAAATTTTACTTTAATGCTTTTTTGCTATAATTAAGCATTTTTTAGCTTATGGAAATTTCATGAAAATAGACAAAATTTTTATCGCGAGCGACCACGCGGGCTTTGATCTTAAGGCGCAAATTTGCGGGCTTTTAAAAAACGAAGGTTTTGACGTATGCGATCTAGGAACGCATAGCAAAGATAGCGTCGATTATCCCGATTTTGCCGAGCTTATGGCGCAAAATTTACGCGGCGATAACGAATACGGCGTGCTAATCTGCGGCACGGGTATCGGCATCAGTATCGCGGCCAACCGCCATTCGCACGTTCGCTGCGCGCTTTGTCACGACGTCACAACGGCAAAACTAGCGCGCGAGCACAACGACGCAAACATACTAGCCTTGGGCGCTAGAACGATCGGCGACGCGGTTGCGGCAGATATGATAAAAGCCTTTTTCGCTACCGAATTTGCCGGCGGCAGGCACGAAAGACGCGTGAAAAAGCTAGGAGGCGAGAAATGACTGATTGGCTCGTACTTACCGTTTTGATCTGCGTTTGTATCTATCTCACCGTTATGGTGTTTTACTTTAAAACCTTGCTTAAAAAAGAGCGTGCGACGCGCGATTTTATGAAAAACAATCTCCAAGATACCGAAGTCGTCATCCGCAAGCTGCAAGTCCAGCTACAGCGCGGTCTTGGCAACATCGATATCCTCACAGACGAACTCAATAAAGTCAAAAACGATGCCAACGCCCTTCGCACCAGAAACTCGCAGTACCGCCTAGAAAACGACAAACTCCGCCAGCGTATCCGCGAGCTAGAGGGTAAAATCGAAGCGCTACTATAAATCAAATTTAAAGGCAAAAAATGAAAGAACTAGACAAAGCGGGGAAGGAATTTTTATTAAATTCCATCCGCTGCATAAACGATTTTCCAAAACCCGGCATAGTATTTCGCGACATCACGACGCTGCTAAACAACAAAGAAGCGTTTAATTTTTTGATAGACCACCTCGCGTCTCGCTACGAGAAAGCCAGTATCGACTTTATCACCGGCATCGAGTCGCGCGGATTTATATTCGGAGCGGCTTTGGCGGCTAGACTGCGACTGCCTTTCGTGCCGATTAGAAAACCTAAAAAACTACCCTACATCACGATTTCTCAAAAATATAGCCTAGAATACGGCGTAGACGAAGTACAAATTCACGTTGACGCATTCGGCGAGAAAGCGGGCGCAAAAGTGCTTTTAATCGACGATCTAATCGCTACGGGCGGAACCGCAAAAGCAAGCGTAGAGCTAATCAATCAAACAAACGCCGTTTGCGTAGAGGCCTGCTTTTTGATCGATTTAAAGGATCTTGGCGGTAGCGCAAATTTAAGCCCGCTAACTAAAATTTACAGCATTTTGGAGCTATGATGGAAGAATTTTTTACAAAACTACTCATCGAGTACGGCTACATCATACTTTTTTTATGGTGCATAATGGAAGGCGAAATGGCGCTCATAATGGCGGGTATACTCGCACACACGACGCACATGCATATCGTACCGGCGATCTTTATCGCGGGGCTTGGTGGCTTTGTTGGGGATCAAATTTACTTTTATCTAGGCCGCTATAACAAAAAATATATCGCCAAAAAACTACACACCCAGCGCCGTAAATTTGCCATCGCGCACATAATGCTAAAAAAATACGGCTGGCCGATCATCTTTATCCAGCGCTACATGTACGGCTTTCGCGTCATCATCCCGATGTGCATCGGTCTAACGGGCTATAGCGCGAAAAAATACGCCTTTATAAATTTAATCAGTGCTTGGTGCTGGGCTACGATAACGATAATCCCCGCATGGATCCTTGGCGAGCACATACTTGATATACTGCACAAAGCAAAAGAGCACTGGTACGTCGCCGTGCCGGTAGTAGCGCTATTTTTGGGCATATTGCTCTACGGCTTTAGGCGCATAGAAAATAAAATTTTAAACGATAGGAGACACAGAAGTGCAGTTTCAACTCACTAATAAAAAACTAAACGAAATCAAGGCCGATTTGGAGCTGATTTTCGTCGTAGATAAAAACCTAAAACATAAATTTATAAAAGACGAAAAGGCGTTTAAATTTGCCAACTACAAAGGCGAGAGCGTCTTGCTTTTGCTAGAAAGCGGCAGGATCTACGTTCCGCTCGGCAAGCTTGGCTACGACGAGCTTCGCATAGCTGCGGCAAAGGCCTACAACGCGGTAAAATCGCTAAACATCAAAAGCCTAAAGCTAGCCTCATACGTCGCAGGTTGCCAAAAAATGAGCTTTCAAGCTCTAACCGAGGGCTTTTTGCTGGGCGCATATGAATTTAACAAATACAAAGAAAAAAAAGAAAAATACGCTCTAAAAGATATTATTTTTAGCAGCGAGGAATTTAACGGCGAGGTCGTGCGCGAAAACGACGCGCAGGAAGGCTTTGCCCACGGCGAGATAATCGCTACGGCGACAAATTTCACCAAAGATATCGTAAACGAAATACCAGAAATCTACACTCCGCAAAAAATGGCCGAGGACGCGCAAAATCTAGCTAAAAACTATCCAAATTTAAGCTGCAAAATTTACGACGAGAAATTTCTCGAAAAAGAAAAGATGAACGCATTTTTAGCGGTAAACAAAGCCAGCGTCCATCCGCCTCGCCTCATCCATCTTATTTACAAACCAAAAAGCGCAAAAAAACGCGTAATCTTCGTCGGCAAGGGACTAACCTACGATAGCGGCGGGCTTAGCTTAAAGCCGGCTGATTATATGCTAACGATGAAAGCCGACAAAAGCGGCGCGGCTGCGGCGATGGGTATAATTAAAGGCGCGGCCGAGCTAAATTTACCATTTGAAATTCACGCTATTTTAGGCGCGACCGAAAATATGATCGGCGGCAACGCCTATAAACCAGACGACGTGCTGATCTCTCGCAGCGGCGTTAGCATCGAGGTGCGAAACACCGACGCCGAGGGCCGCCTAGTGCTAGCAGACTGCCTTAGCTACGCGCAGGATTTTAAACCAGACGTGCTGATCGACATGGCGACGCTAACGGGCGCTTGCGTGGTAGGCCTTGGCGAATACACAAGCGGCATAATGGGCAACAACGAGGAGCTAAAGGCCGAATTTAAAGCAAAAGCTGCAAAAAGCGGCGAGCTAAATACGATTTTAGAGTTTAACCCTCATTTGCGCGAGTTAATCAAAAGCCAGATCGCAGACGTCAGCAACACAGGCTCTAGCCGTTACGGCGGCGCGATCACGGCGGGGCTTTTCCTCGATAAATTTATAAAAGACGAATTTAAAGACAAGTGGATACATCAAGATATCGCAGGCCCCGCATACACCGAAAAAGCTTGGGGATATAACCAGGCTGGCGCGACGGGAGCTGGCGTGCGAATGAATCTTTATTATCTATGCGCTATGGCAAAGGAGCTGTAATGGGACTAGCAGTAGGTATCGTAGGCTTGCCAAACGTCGGCAAATCAACCACATTTAACGCGCTAACGAAAGCGCAAAACGCCGAAAGCGCGAACTATCCGTTCTGCACGATCGAGCCAAACAAAGCCGTCGTACCAGTGCCCGATAAGCGCCTAGGCGAGCTAGCCAAAATCGTAAATCCAAATAAAATCCAATACTCCACGATCGAGTTCGTCGATATCGCAGGACTCGTAAAGGGTGCGAGCGCAGGCGAAGGGCTGGGAAATAAATTTCTCTCAAATATCCGCGAAACCGAGGTGATTTTGCACATCGTGCGCTGCTTTGAGGATGAAAACATCACTCACGTAGAAGGCGGCGTCGATCCCGTCAGGGACGTCGAGATCATCGAGACCGAGCTCATCCTCGCCGACATCGAGCAGCTAAACAAAAAAATCGAGCGTCTAACCCGTGAAGCCAAAGCAAACGCAAAAGGCGCAAAAGAGGCGCTAGAGACGGCAAATGCGCTGCTAGCCCACCTAAACGACGGCAAAAGCGCGAGTAGCTTCGGCGGCAAGGACGAGGAAGCGTTTATAAATTTAAACAAAGAACTAAGACTACTCAGCGCAAAAGAGGTCGTCTACGGCGCAAATGTGGGTGAGGACGGCATCTCGGAGGATAACAAATACGTGCAGGCGCTTCGCGAGTTTGCCGCGCGCTCGGGACACGAAGTCATCAAGCTTTGCGCCAAGATCGAAGAGGAGCTCGTCGGACTTAGCGACGAAGAGGCGCATGAGTTTTTAAGCTCGCTAGGCACGAACGAGAGCGGCCTGGAAAAGATCATAAAAACGGCGTTTGCGAAGCTAAATTTGATCAGCTACTTTACTGCTGGCGTCGTCGAGGTACGCGCATGGACGATCGTAAAAGGCTGGAAAGCGCCAAAAGCCGCCAGCGTCATCCACAACGACTTTGAGCGAGGATTTATCAGAGCCGAGGTTATCGGCTACGAGGACTACATCGCGTGCGGCGGCGAAAATCCGGCAAAAGAAGCGGGCAAAATGCGCCTAGAGGGCAAGGACTACGTCGTTCAAGACGGCGATGTGATGCATTTTAGATTTAACGTCTAAGGCGCAAAATCGGTCAAATTTGGCCTTTATAGCCGAGCGGTTTTTGGCTAAATTTGACCGCCTTTGTTTTATGCCGCGCAGCTAACAAGCCTAAACGTGAGCAAAATAAATTTGACACCTTTTCGTGCCGACACTACACCGCAAAATTTGTTTTAGCCCTTAAGAGCGCGCTAAATTTAGCTAGACATGGTTTTGCCGCCCAAATTTGACTCGCGCTAGATTTAAGGAAAAAATTTGAAAAAGATCATAGCCGTTTGCATAACCGCGCCAAATTTACTCAGCACCCAAATAATTTTAAAGAACGCCAATGTCGCGAGATTTTAGTATATCAACGCACCACCAAGGCAGCACAAGACGCAACAACCTACCCGTCCGATACAAACAGGACTGTGGCATACAAAGAGGCAAAATAGGTCAAATTTGAAAAACAAAATAAGTAAAATTTAACAAAGGAGCGCAATGACAAAACCGGTCTTACTGTTACTTTTTGCACTAAATTTTGCTCTCGCAAATTTGACGAGCGAAGGTCAAACCGCCTACGACTCGGGCGATGAGCAAAGGGCGGCTAAAATTTGGCAAAAAGCGTGCGAAGCAGGCGAAGCACGCGGGTGTGCAAGGATTGGGTTTTTGTGCCAAAGCGGCAAAGGCGTGGAGCAAGATGACGCAAAGGCTAGCAAATTTTACGAAAAAGCCTGCGACGCGGGCGAGCTAAGCGGTTGCGATAGCTTAGCCTCGCTCCATCAAAACAGCGGCGAACACGCCAAAGCCGCCGCGATTTTTGAGCGAGCCTGCGAAAAAGGATTTGGTTTAAGTTGCTATAATCTAGCTCAAATTTACGAAGCAGGCGTCGGCGTCGCAGCAGACGAAAGCAAAGCGCTAAGCCTCTACGTAAAGGCCTGCGAGCGCGGATACGCGGTAGTTTGCTACTATCTAGGCGGCATGTACGCGGACGGCGCAATGGGCAAAAACGACGAAGCCGCGAAAAACTCGAAAAACGCGCTCAAATTTTACTCGCTTGCCTGCGAGGGTAAAATTTACGAAGCGTGCGAGGCTTTGGGTAGGCTTTACGAGGACGGCGAGGCGGGTTTTGCGCAGGATATCAAGGCCGCTAGATCCTACTACGACAAGGCCTGCGCCGCAAATGCCTATAAATGCAGCGGCAGCGAGCGTCTGGACGAGCTATACGGCGGCTGGGCGCAGTATCAAAGCGGGCAGTTTGAGGCAGTCTACGAGCTGGGCAAAGAGTCGTGCGCTAGAGGCGTAGCAAACGGTTGCGCAGCACTAGGAGAGCTCTACACAAAGGGGCTTGGCGGAGTACGGCAAGATAGCGAGCAGGCGGTCAAATTTCACGAGAAGGCCTGCGAGGGCGGCTTTGGAGCTTCTTGCACCGAGCTTGGCGATATGTTATTTCATGGACGCAGCGTAAAAAAGGACGTTTCT
>CALISV010000199.1 GCA_938041615.1 uncultured Campylobacter sp.
TATCGATATCTTTATGCCTTATCTCCTCGTTTAGCCTATCTATAAATTCTCCTGCGCTTAAAATAGTACTAAATTTAGCCGATCTCGCTACCGCGGCAAAGTCCCCGGGAGTTAGAAATTTGATTTTTGCCACGCTATTCTTTGCCGCTTTATCCACGCTTATACCTAGCGACTCGCACTCTTTTTGTAGTAGTTTAGCTGCCTGAGTACCGTCCATATAGCCAAACTCTACCTTCATATCAAAGCGCCTAATGCTAGCTCTATCTAAGCTATCCATCAAATTCGTCGTAGCGATAAATATGCCCTCAAAACTCTCCATCTGCACTAGCATCTCGTTTACTTGGGTTATCTCCCATTTTCTTACCGCATCGCTTCTATCTTGCAAAAAGCTATCTATCTCGTCAAATACCAGCACCGCGTTTTGCTCGCTAGCTTGCTTAAACGCATTTGCGATGTTTTTCTCCGTGTTTCCAATGTAGCAGTCGATGAGATCGCTTGCTTTTTTGATGATTAGCTTGCTATTTAGGCTTTTAGCGATAAATTTAGCATATGCGCTCTTACCAGTGCCGGCAGGGCCGTAGAGGCAAAGTCTAGCGTTTTTGCTCTCTTTTATGCCTTTTGCCAGCTCTTTTAAATTTACACTCGCGTTTATCAAACTCACGTCGTAGTTTTGCGGCAAATTTATCTCCTTGTTTTTATCCTTCTTGCCTTTCTTTTTAGCGGTAACGAAACCTTGCGCTTTTAGGCTACTTTTTATCAAATTTCTAAACGTTTTGTCTTTATTTTCACAGCTTAAATTTGAAATGACTTTTGTCGCGCCGGATATTAATGCGGGCGTGATGGCTCTGTTTTTGGCTAACTTTTTGAGCAATTCCTCGCTTACTTGGCCGTCTGTGTAGCGCTTTAGTATTTCTAGTCGCTTAAATTTGGGCGGGATTTTAAACTCTACAACCATATCAAAGCGCCTGATATAGGCGTTATCTATCTCGTCTATATCGTTGGTTATCCAAAACGTCGGCACGCTGTTGCTCTCTAAAGTCGAGTTAAATAACGCTTTGGACATCCTTTCTGTGCCTTTAAAAACATCCTCTATCTCATCAAACATTATGATATCGCGCTCTTTATTTAAAACCTTGTCCGCAGTTTTTAGCGACAAAAATCGCTTTTCACCGCTATAGTTATCGTCTGTATATCGGCTTTTTGAGGCTATTTCGTAAAGATTTCTGTTTAGCTCGGCGGCTATCATTTTGACAAACTCCGTCTTGCCTGTGCCTGGAAGTCCGTAAAGCAAAATATTTACACCTTTATCCGCCTTTAAAATATGGCTTTTTATCGTGGCTTCGTCTACTTTTATATGCCTAAAATCATCAAATTTGAGCGAAGATCTGCCGGCTTTAAAAAACGTCGATCTAAAAACCTCTAAAATGTCGCCCTGCCTGTTTAACATATCTGTGCTAAAGTAGATGTAAAAAAACTTAAATACGCAATCAAGCCTGATATTTTGCCTCTCGTTCATTTCTAAAATATTGCTTTGCCTTAGCTTTGATTCCGGGCGTAACGTTTCTTTTACGTCAGTAGCAGGCACGCCTATGATATAGCCCAAAACCTCGTAAAAAGCGATAATGTGCATATCTCCCAGATACCTACAAATGTCTTGGAGAGCGGCAAATTCATTTACGATTACGGCAAATTCTATGATTTTTCTGTCTATTTCATCTAAATTTAACACCGCACACAAAGCATCCAAATTTCTATCTAAAGTCTCAATGCTGGTTATTTTTGATTTTTCAAGTTCGGTATGGAGATTTTTGAACCTGATTTTTGCTTCTGCCACAGATTCACCCTCTTGCAAGATGCCATCGAACTTTTGAAAAAAACTATCTGGCATGCCGAATTTTTCGATCGCTCTTAGCGCCCAAAGTTTGATTTTGTTTTCGATCTGGGGAGGTAGTAAAATATCATCCATAGCGACTCCTTTTTTGGATGATTTTACTTGCATTTTAGGACATTTTGCGGTCCAAATTTGACAAATTTGGTTGCCGATCGGCAGTTAAATTTCTATAATATTAAGCCCTAGACTTGAGTTATATATCTTGCAGTTGCCGATTTTATCGACTCTTGATAGCGGATCATGCACATGCCCGCAAAGGATGATTTTTGCTTTTAGCAGCCCGTGCTTTAGCACCCTGTAAAGCTCTTTATCTCCAAAATCTCTGCCGCACTCAACGGCCGTTTGCGTATGAGCGGGCGGGAGATGCGCAAGCAGCACGTCGCACTCTGCAAAGTCCAAAATATCCGTACAAAGATAAGGAACGCAGCCAAATTTTATCCCTTCAATCGTCTTTATATCGCCGTCTGCGTAAACATTTGGCATCCTCATCCATGCGGCATCGCTAGAGCCGTCTACGTCGTGGTTGCCGCTACATACAAGGATCTGTCCCTTAAAATTTTCCAGCCACCGCCTGACCCAAGCCTTTTGCTCGCTAACGCCCTTTTGGCTCGCGTCTATCAGATCGCCGCTTATGCAGCAAACGTCAAATTCTAAATCTAAAATTTGATCAAATTTGGCCTTATCAAAGTGCAAATCGCTTGCATACAAAATTTTCATCTCGTTTCCTTTTTTGGCGCATATTTGGACACGGTTTTGTCCGTTTTAAAATATATAATTTTATCAAATTTAACCAAAGGAGAAAGGATGATCAAATTTGACGTTCATTGCAGACTAAGCGAACTCCACGCTAAATTTAAAAGCGGCCTTGAAGTACCGACGGCATCCGTAAAGTCGCTAAAACTAGAGTTAAGCTCAGGCGACGAGATCTCGCTTTTAGCTATCGTTAAAGCGGTAAATTTGATAAAAGGCGAGCTAAAAACGGACGCTAAATTTCACTTCGTAAATCAGATTTCGCCGCTAAAAAACGGCGAAATATCGGCGAATTTTACGCTCCTGGTTTAACCCAGGAGCATCCTTAATCCCTCAAGTCCTCCAGCCTTTATCGCCATGCCTCGATATGCGCTTACGTGGGTATCTACCGGATTTATGCGGATTAGATGGGCGCGCTTAAATCTTTTTGCCATCCTTTCTCCAAAAATCCTGATCGTTGGTACAGCAAGCCCAGCGCCGATCTCGATTATGACTATGCGCGAGTTCATATTGTGGCTAAGCCACGCATCGTACTTTTTGCGCTGTGCCCAAGCTCTTTTGTGGTTAAATTCGTGATCGTAAAACATAAGGATATTTGGACGGCTCACGCATCCGCACTCCGGACAAACGGGTATCTTTGTGGCGATAAATTTATCCTCGTCTACTTCGATGCTATTTTCGTCCATATTCCAGATATTTCCGTCATCGTTATGGATACACTGGGCGTGGTGTATGGAGCCGTGTATTTCGTAGATTTTATCTTTGTCAAACCCTGCCTTTTCAAAATGCCCATCGACGTTTGAAGTGTAGATAAAATAATTCCCACTTTTAGCTTCGCAAAGATTTTTTAGCAGCGTAAAGCCCTCGTGAGGAGTAGTTTTATTATAGAGCTTTAGCCTGTGTCCGTAAAACGCCCAGGCTAACTCAGGACTACTAAAAAACCACTGCGGATTTGCCATTTCCGTAAAGCTTAAATTTTTATCCTTTAAAGGCGGATAGGCTTTCCAAAAGCCAAGATCGCCTCTAAAATCAGGCAGTCCGCTATCTACACCCATACCCGCTCCTGCGGTTATGATGACTGCCTGCGAGTTTGCGACGATCTCTCTTGCGCGGAGTATTGTGTCTTGCATTCCAGTTTCCATCTTTGATACCTGCCAAATTTTATATCACTTTTTGCTGCTTTAGCCCCTTGAATAAACCCAATACCAAATCTTTCTA
>CALISV010000200.1 GCA_938041615.1 uncultured Campylobacter sp.
CGGCGGCTAAAAGCGTAAAATTTGAACGTGAAGCGGCAACCAAAACGCCAGCCGCGCCGCAAAACAAATTTGACCCAAATGCAAATTTAAACCGCGTAAAAAATTTAACCAAACAAGTCGTCCGCTCGGCAAACCAAACGCTCGCAAATTTGACTCGCTCGGAGAGCTCCTGCGCAGGCGTCAAATTTAGCTTCAAATTTAACCAAAAGGCCCTAAAATGAACCCGCAAAATCATATCTTAAATCTATTTTTAGGACTCATCGCGGTGCTAGTCGTCTCTAGCGCCATTGCCTTTATCCTAAAGGCAAAATTTGGCGCCGAGAACAAAACCATTGCAAATTTGACCTCGCGCATAAACGCCTGGTGGGCGATGATTTTGGTCATTTTTGCGTTTACGTATATGGGCAAAAACGCCGTGATATTTTTATTTTTGCTCGTATCTTTTGCCGCTTTGCGCGAGTTTTTGTCGCTCATCTACATCCGCAGGGGCGATCACATCGCGCTCGTGGCGTGTTTTTACGTGATTTTGCCGGTACAGTATATATTTATCTATGCTGATTGGTACGCGATGGCGATGATATTTATCCCGGTTTACGGATTTTTGTTTTTGCCGATTTTGGCGGCTATTTGCGGCGATGCGGCCTATTTTTTGGAGCGCTCGACGAAGATCCAGTGGGCGCTGATGATCTGCGTGTTTTGTATCTCGCACATCCCCGCGCTTCTTTTGCTGGATCTTAAGCATGGCAGCGGCATGGATCTTATGCTGTTTTTGATCATAGTTGTGCAGGCTAGCGACGTGCTGCAGTATATCTGGGGCAAGCTTTTTGGCAAGCGCAAGATCGCTCCTAGCATCAGCCCGTCTAAGACGGTGGTCGGCTTTGCGGGCGGGGTTCTTAGCGCTAGCGCGCTGGCTGCGTGCCTGCATCATCTCACGCCTTTTGGCGCGGCGGGGGCGTTTTTCATCGGGCTTGCCGTTTGTATGATGGGCTTTTTAGGAGGGCTTGTTATGTCGGCGATCAAGCGCGATCTGGGTGTCAAGGACTGGGGATATATGATCAGCGGGCACGGCGGGATGCTTGACCGTATGGACTCGCTGTGCTTTGCGGCGCCGATATTTTTTCACATAGTTAGATATTTTTACGCGTGAGGTTTTGATGAAAATTTGGAGCAAAATTTTACTTTTAGCGCTCGCGGCAAATTTAGCCTTTGCGTTTTCGGCCGGAAAGCTCGTGCAAGACGCTAGAGTGCAGGTCGGACGGACGCTGTTTTACGATCCTTCGTACGAGAGGCTAGTCTATCCGATGGGCGACGTGGATATGATAAAGGGCGTTTGTACCGACGTCGTAGTTAGGGCGCTGCGCGGACAGGATATCGATCTGCAGCGGCTCATCCACGAGGATATGAGCGCAAATTTTAGCGCCTATCCAAAAAACTGGGGCGCGAAAAAGACCGACAAAAACATCGATCATCGCCGCGTGCCAAACATCGCGACTTATCTAAAACGCAAAGGCTACGAGGCAAAGGGCGAGTTTAAGGCGGGCGATATCGTGACGTGGCGGCTGGATAACGGCAGGCCTCATATCGGCATAGTTTCGGATAAATTTACCGGCGGCAAAACCCCGCTCGTGATCCATAATATCGGGCTTGGCGCGCAGGAAGAGGACGTGCTAAACGAGTACGAAATAACGGGGCATTTTAGGATAAAATAAGCGTAAAAACCGATAAATTTAAGTAAGAAAGGCGAAAAATGGAGTTTAAAGAGAGCTATTTTATAACGAGCGACGGGGCGAGGATATTTTACAGATACCGCCTGGCCGCGGACGTGGCGTGCGAAAACCCGGGCGCAAATGAAGTAAATTTGAGCGAGGACGGTAAATTTGACGGGTCAAATTTAAGCGCCGGGGCCGCAAACGAAACGTCAAATTCGGCTAGCGAGCAAGCAGGCGGCGCGAATGAAAATGCGGAGCCTGATTTTGGCGGCGAAGGCAAATCGGATGAGCAAAATTTATCAAACGGCGGCGAAAACTCGGACTCAAATTTAAGCGAAGCTAGCAAATCTGACGTGTCAAATTTGTGTGAAAGGCCGAGCGAAAACGCCGAGCAAAATCTCAAATTTAAAGCCGCGCCGAATGCCAAAGCCGTAGCGATATTTCACCGCGGGCACGAGCACTCGGGCAGGACGACGCACGTGGCAGACGGGCTAGCGGATGAGAGTTTTAGCTATTTTGCCTGGGATCAGCGCGGACACGGCAGGAGCGATGGCGAGAGGGGCGACGCGCCGAGTATCGGCCGTCTCATCGCCGACGTGGACGAGTTTGTGGCGCACATCGAGCAGAGATTTGGCTTTGAGACGCAAAATCTAGCCGTGATAGCCCAGAGCGTGGGCGCCGTGCTGGTCTCGGCGTGGCTGCACGACTACGCTCCGCGCGTTCGCTGCGCGGTGCTAGCTAGTCCGGCGTTTAGCGTGAAGCTTTATGTGCCGTTTGCTAGAGCGGGTCTAAAGGCGCTCTACTCCTCGCGCGGAAATTTTTTCGTAAACAGCTACGTCAAGGCCCACTATCTCACGCACGACAAGGATCGCCAGGCCAGCTACGACGCCGACTCGCTCATCACTCGCGCGATCTCGGTGCGCATACTGCTGGGGCTTTACGAGGCGGCAGAGCGCGTGGTTTCGGACGCCGCCGCGATCACGACGCCTACGCTACTGCTGATCTCGGGCGATGATTGGGTCGTGGAGCACGCCCCGCAGCACGAGTTTTACAACGCTCTTGGCGCGCGCGTAAAAAGGCGCGAGATTTTAGATGGATTTTACCACGATACGCTGGGCGAAAGCGAGCGGGAGAGGGCGTTTGAGATCGTGCGCGAGTTCGTCGGCGAGCGCTTTAGAGCGCCTTTTAGCGAGGTGGACTGCACGCACGCGGACGAATACGGCTTTAGCCGCGAAGAGGCCGATAGGCTAGCTACGCCGCTGCCGAGATTTAGCCCGAAAAATTTGCGGTTTAAATTTCAGCGGATATTTATGCAGGCGGTTTCGCCGTGGGTCGGCGGGCTAAAGATCGGCGAAAATACGGGCTACGATAGCGGCAGTACGCTTGATTACGTTTACCGAAACGAGCCGCAAGGGGCGAATAAATTTTTTAAATTTATCGACAAATTTTACCTAAACGCCATCGGCTGGCGCGGCATCAGAGAGCGCAAGCGAAATATCAAGCTAGCCATCGACCAAGCCGTAGCAAAGCTGCAGGAGCGAGGCGAGCCGCTACGACTGCTCGACATCGCCTCGGGCCACGGCAGATACATACTAGACGCCGCGCAGGGGCATAAATTTGAGCGCATAACGCTGCGCGACTACAGCGACATAAACGTAAAAGCCGGCAGCGAAATGATAAAAGAGCGCGGGCTACAGGACGTCGCGAGCTTTACGCAGGCAAATGCGTTCGAAGCCGCTAGCTACGAGGGTCTGCAGGACGCATATACGCTAGGCGTCGTGTCGGGGCTGTTTGAGCTTTTCCCCGATAACTCGGTCGTACGCACCGCGCTGCAAGGCTTTGCAAGCAGCGTAAAAAGCGGCGGCTACCTCATCTACACCAATCAGCCGTGGCACCCGCAGCTCGAGATGATCGCGCGCGCTCTATCTAGCCACAGGCAGGGCGCTGCATGGATCATGCGCCGCCGCAGTCAGGCCGAGATGGATCAGCTCGTGGAAAAGGCGGGGTTTAAAAAGGTGCGCGAATGGATAGATGGGGATGGGATATTTAGCGTGAGTTTGGCCGTTAAAATTTAAAAGCGGCTCGTCTTTTTGCCCTATACTTCGTTGCTTTTAAATTTGGCTCGGTCATTACCGACGAGGTAACTCCC
>CALISV010000201.1 GCA_938041615.1 uncultured Campylobacter sp.
GATTTGTGGTCTATATAAGACTTGATTAATTGTGTACAATGTTTGGTTTATGTGGATGCAAGTTTTTTTTACAAATCTTCATTTGTAATATCTGTAATATTTGCGAGATGATAATATTTGTATTGTGGGTAAATTAATCCAATTAATTTTGGTAAAAATTAATAATCACTTGGTTGTTTGCTTTTATCTTATAAAAATCAATGTGCTTGGGTGTTTATTGATTTGTCTAAAATATGATTTGTAGTTAATGATTGCATAATAATAGACGAGAGAAATTAGATCTAGTCACCTATTATAAAACTTAATTCATTTTAAGATTTAACAAAAAAAGTCCAAAGTTGTTCTTGTATTGGCTGAGGAGTGGCGAAAATAAAATTTAAAAACGATAATATATATGGCACCCAAGATGGTACCTAGCCAAACCTTAAAGCTTCAAAATATCGATAAAATCGGGATTTATAAAGAAATGGTGGTTAGAGGCAGAATCGAACTGCCGACACGCAGATTTTCAGTCTGCTGCTCTACCGACTGAGCTATCCAACCACGGTGTTAAAAAGAAATGTGATTTTAGCCACTTGATACTTAAATTTTGGTTAAATACGTAAAATTCGGCTCTTTTTTAAAATATAAAATTTGTTTCAAAGGCAGTCGCTCAAATTTAGCGGCTTTACGGCGCATATATCGCGTTAAATTTTCAAATTTAAAATCACTTTTTTAAATTCATCTCCGCGCTCTACGTAGCTGCTAAACTGATCGAGGCTCGCTGCAGCAGGGCTTAAAAGCGCTATTTCGTTCAAATTTTTACTGTTTGCGTTGACCTTCGCAACACCGTCAAATTTGAAATTTTTATCTATCTCGCCGACTGCGACGTTTAAAAATTCGCATTTTACGGCAGGGATATTAAACTCGCCGGCAAGCTGCATTAGCTTATCCGTATTTGAGCCGATAACGTAAATTTGCGCCTTGGCGCCTCGCAAGACCTCAAAAAGCAGCCGCATATCTACGCCTTTATCGTCGCCGCCTAAAATCAAATGCAAAAATTTGCCCTCATATCGCTTGACGGCTTGGATGCTTGCATCGATGTTAGTCGCCTTCGTGTCGTTGACCCACGTCCTGCCGCGCGTGTCGCGAAACTCCTCGAGCTTATTGCCCTCGATGATAAAGCCGTTTAACAGCTCTACGTCGCACCTATCGAGCAAAATTTTTTGGATAGCAAGCGCTAAAAGCGCGTCCGTTAAAAACGGCGTTTTAAAGGCGATATCGCTTAAATTTACCCCGCAAAACTCGGCCAAATCCGCCTCGTTTTCGTAGCTTATCACCTTTGCTTTAGTAGGCGTATTGGCGTAAATTTTAGGCAGGATAGCGACCGCGTTTTCGCTCATTATATCTAGCGGTTTTAGCTTGGCGCGCTCATACTGGACAAAGTCGCCGTGCCAGCTGAGGTGATCTGGCGTGATAGGCAAAAGCGCGTAGATGCCGGGTGTCGCGGCGTTTGTGTAGTGCATCGTAAAGGAGCTGGTCTCTAGCACCCAAATTTTGGCGTTTGGGTCGAGGTCTGCGAGCGGAACACCGACGTTGCCGCCCATTACCGAGCCGTAGCGCGCCAGCAGGTGCTGCGTCATCTTTGTCGTCGTGGTTTTGCCGTTCGTGCCGCTGATCCAGACGGTAAAGGGCATCTTGTCGCCGTAAATTTTATAAAAATAGTCATACTCGCTGATGAGATTTTGCGCTTTTTTAACTAGCTCGTGGCTCGGCGGGAAGCCGGGGCTTGGGATCTCGAGGCCGCTTTTTTCTGGTACGAAAAGGTTTGGCGGTAGTAGCGTATTTCCCCATTCGTCGCTTGAGATCTCGCTAAATTTATCGTCGTAGATGTCCCAGCCGCCGTCTTTGCCGAAGTTTTTCGCGATCGCGCGCGTCGTGCCGCCGTAGCCAAATAACGATTTTCTCATTTTCTCCCCTTTGCCACTAAAATTTGCGTTTCTCGTCTGTGCCCGGATTAGCTTTTCGCCGTTTTGCTCGCGTTAAATTTACCTGATTTTTAGTGCTGTCATGGCGATCAAATTTGCCAAAACAGCGATGAGCCAAAATCTCACGATGATCTTATTTTCCACCCAGCCCTTTATCTCAAAATGATGATGTATTGGCGCCATGAGAAAAATTCTTTTTTTAAAAATTTTAAAACTTCCGACCTGCAAAATCACGCTCAAAGTCTCCATCACAAACACAAAGCCTATGATGATGAGCAGGATTTCGTTTTTCGTCATCACGCCCATGAGGCCGATATATGCGCCCACGCTTAAGCTCCCGCTATCACCCATGAAGACCTCGGCCGGATGGCAGTTAAACCACAAAAATCCCATCAGTGAGCCGATCAGCGCAGCGGCCACGACGACCGTCTCGCCCACGCCCGCGATCTTTGGTAAAAGCAAATACGAGCTAAACACCGCGTGTCCGCAGATGTAGGCAAACACGCCTAGCGTCAGCAGCGAAAACACCGCAGGTACCGTAGCTAGACCGTCTAGGCCGTCGGTTAAATTTACCGCATTTGAGGCGGCGACGATGACGAGCGTCCAAAAGGCCACCGCAAAAACGCCTAGATCAAGCACCGGAAATTTGTAAAACGGTAGGTAAAATTTACTGCCCAGCTCGCCGTGTAAATAGAGCATCGTCGAAACGGCAAAGGCTATCAAAATTTGCACCGCAAGCTTGGCTCTAGGGCTTAGTCCGTCGTGGTTTTTGCCGCCTGAGATTTTACGAAAATCATCTTTAAAACCAAGTGCGGTAAAGCCCGCTAGACAGATCAGCGAAGCAAGGACGAAGACGTTATCAAGGCGCGCGCAAAGCACGCTCGCCCCAAGTGCGGCTCCGATAAAGACCAGTCCGCCCATCGTCG
>CALISV010000202.1 GCA_938041615.1 uncultured Campylobacter sp.
TTTTTATATAATCGCACCGAATTTATACGAATTTGTCTTATTGTGGGGCTAGGGCTAAGTTTGTAAATTTGCAAATATTTTTACAAAAAACGCAAGCGATGAATCGCGAGACGAATTTAAGCGTTGCGCGGAAATTTTTGCGTCAAGGCTAGGCATGTAGCCTGCTGCAGGGCAAAATTTTAAGCTCATTCAAAGTCGCTCAAAAGAGCGAGCTTAGAAACGGCGGATGGCAACCGCTTTTTCTCAAACTAAAATAAAATTTATAAAAAACCCTGCTAAACAAATTTCGCCCAAATTTCAGATGCTGCTTCGCTTTGTTTTTAAAAATGCAATTACAATGCGCCCCTCGCGACGATAGAAATAAATTTATATTAATGTTTAAAAACGTGAAATTATTTAAAAATTTGGCTCTTTTTTTAAAGTCGTTTGCGGTTTTTTTGCTAAGATTAAAGAGTCTCAGGCATGGGGCAAGGCATTAAGCTCATCCTTTGGGGGTCAAATTTGAGCCGTATTATAAAGATTTTTAAAAAATAAATCAAGAAGTTTTTATCAAATTCGGGCTAAATTTGAGGCAGGCCGCAGCCCGCCCCTTAAATTTGCCTAGTCTTTTTTGCCTTTGTTTAGCGATTTTAGCTTGGTGTCGGTGTCATCCGTTAGCATCGTAAAGATTTCGTTAGTCAAATTTTGCGTTAGAGCCTTGGCTTCCTTCATCATATTTATCGAAAATTCGTTTAGCAGCTTGTTTGCTTTGGCTTTATCTTTTTTGTAGAGTTTGACGTATTCGTCTTCAAATTTGGCCTGTTTGACCGCGAGCGCGTCCTCAAACTCCTTGTAAGCCTTTTTCACTACCGGCGAATACTTATCATAATCCATCATCACGAGAGTTTGCAGCTTTCTATACGTCCAGTAGATCGACTCGTCATCGGCTTTATACGAGCCTTTGTCGTAGCCGTCGATAAATTTGTCGAGGCCATAGTAATACGGCAAATAAACGCCAAGCTCCGACATACCAAGCGCCACGTAAGTCACTCTGCCGATTTCTTGCGGTAGCCACGGGCGCACCTGCATGACGTGCGACTCATAGGTTCTAAAAACGCTCACGGCGCGGTAGATATTTTTTTGATTTTCGTCTTTGCTCGCGTAGTTATCGTATGCCGTGCCGTCGTAGTGGGATCTAAGAGCGTTTTTTAGATCCTGTACGCTTAGCTTTTTAGCCGGTTTTAAAAATACCGGATAGTTGCCGCCGTCAAGGGTCTGCTTGTCTTTTAGCTCCGGGTTAAACATCTGCTGCACCCAGCAAACGCGCGGATAGTTGTAGGTCACGTCTCTATCGTCGTCTCTGGTGTAGGCCTTGGTAAACTGAAATTCGCCGTCTTTTGCCGGATCGTAGGCGCCGTTATCCTCCGCAAATTTGATCAAATTTTTTGATCCCATAAAATTTGGATCGTTTTCTTTGTAGTTTTGTAGTCTACCTTGGTTTGCGGAGACGAAGTACTCGTCTTTTGGTAGCTTAACCGCCATCCAGTGATGACCGGTGCCCGTTTCAAAGTACCAAAGCTCGTTTTTATCCACGAACACTACGCCAAAACCCTCTCCCGCACCCGTAGTTTCCACGATCTCGCCGAGTAGCTTCACGCCCTCGGCTGCGCTTTTCATCCTAGGCAGTAAGACGTCCGGGATATCATCCTCCGTGATGCCCGTCGCTTCGTTATACGGATCGATTTTTAGCAGTTCGTCTTTAGCATATATGGTCTCGGTGCCGCTGATGCCAACGCCCGCGTCGTTGTAGCCGACCGCGCCGTGAAGCCTGGTGTGAGAGTTTGCTATCGTTGTGTATCTCATTCCCTCTTTTGGCAGCGGATAGGTAAAATCATTTGCCCCGTCATGCGCCTTTGAGCTGTGGATGCCTTTTTGATTGGTTTTTTTGGGATGTATCAAAAATACCTGCGCCTTTATCGCCTTGCTATCGGCACTCCTGGCTATCAGCATGGAGCCGTCGTCGGAGGCGCCCTCTCCAACCAAAATAGTCGTGCAAGCTAGCGCGTTTGCGCAAAACATCGCGCTTATTACCGCCGCAGAGGCGAGAAACTTTATCTTCATCGTTACTCCTTGATTTGAGATAATAAATCTAAGTGAAATTATAGGACTAAAAATATTAATTAAATCTAAAATTTAAGCTACTTTCAAGATTGTATTGTAAATTTGTTTTGTGTTTTGCCGCCAACCCTATCAAATTTAAATTTCTTAAAGGAATTTTGGGTATAATCCCACTCTTACGCATAAGGCGTAAAAGAAATTTTAAAAGGATTAGTATGCCTAAGATGAAGACAGTTCGCGGCGCTGCTAAACGTTTTAAAGTGGGCAAAAACAAGATCAAAAGAGGCTCTGCTTTTAGAAGCCACATTTTGACTAAAAAATCTCGCAACCGCAAGAGAGATTTACGCTCGCCTCAATACGTAGACGGCACAAACGTCGCAAGCGTCAAAGCGATGCTCGGAATTTAAGTTTTTGACGAAAAGTCATTCCAAACTCCCCCAAATTTGGGGCAAGACTCACTCAGTGAGCGCCGATTTGTAAAGGATAAATATGGCAAGAGTAAAAACAGGCGTAGTTAGAAGAAGACGCCATAAAAAAGTTTTAAAACTAGCTAGAGGTTTTTTCAGCGCTAGACACAAACACTTTAGAAAAGCTAAAGAGCAATTAGAAAGAAGTTTGGTCTATGCATACCGCGACAGACGCCGCAAGAAACGCGACTTCCGCCGCTTGTGGATAGTGCGCATCAATGCTGCGTGCCGCCTAAACGACATTAGCTATTCGCGCTTTATCGCGGGACTTAAAAAAGCAAATATCGAGCTTGATAGAAAAATCTTAGCCGATCTAGCTATGAATGACGCAAAAGCTTTCAGCGAGCTAGCTTCAAAAGCAAAGGCTGCTTTATAATACCCAGGGGCGGTTTACCGCTCCTTTTTTCTATATCTTTGGTTTCATAAAATTTATCGTTTTTCTCCGATCTCAATAAAACAAATTCCACTCCAAATTTTAATTTTTGTTTTTCGTTTTTTCCGATAAAATACCACCTCAAATTTAAGGAGCAAAAATGAACATACAAAAACTAAATCAAAACTTAAACAAACTCAACAAATTTTTATTTATTATCTTAGGCATCGCCGTCGCGATCTGGATCGGCGTAGAAGTTTTTATAGGCAGTAAAGTAGAATACGCAAAAGAACAAATGAAAGAAAATCTATGCGAAGCGTCAAATGTACAAGAAATGCTGATACGGCTAAATTCAGGTCTTCCGAGAAAAATAGATGAGATAAATACGCTCGAAAAAATCAGCTGCGAAAATCGTCGCATCATTTATCAATATGCACTTGGAAAAGGGCTAGAAATGGGTGAAAACGTGCTAAATGATAAAGATATAGCCGAGCTAAAAGACGAGCAAATAAAGGAACTCAAAAAAGAATTTTGCGAAGATATGCGGTTAAAGGCCGTGCGCGATATAGCCGACGGCGTCGATTTTGTTTATTATATAAAGAACAAAGAGCTGATTCGGGTAAAACTTGAAAGCAAAGACTGCAAATAAACTAA
>CALISV010000203.1 GCA_938041615.1 uncultured Campylobacter sp.
ATACTCAAGAACAATTTTTAGAAAACATAATCAAAAGCGAAAGATTTTTTAAAAAATATAAAAAAATTATCATCGGCGCGCTTGCTTTAGGCGTCATCGGCGCGGCGGGATACTACATAAACGGCGCTTTAAAAGAAAAAGAATTTAAAGCCGCAAATGCCGCGTACGCAAAGCTAATACTCAATCCAAAAGACGAGCAGGCAAAAGCCGAGCTAAAGCAAAAAGACCCTTCGCTTTACGCGCTTTACGAGTTTAAAAGAGCGGTTGACAACAACGACACGAGCGCGTTAAAATCGCTAGCAAACGAGCAAATAGATCCGCTTTTAAAAGATATCGTAAAATCCCAGATAAACGAGCCTAGCGGTCAAATTTTAAGCTCGTATAAAGCTGTTATCAGAGGCTATGAGCTGATGAAAGAAAATAAAATCGACGAAGCAAAAAACGAATTTAAAAAGGTTCCTTTAAATTCGCAACTTCAATCCATAGTTAAAAATTTAGAACACTATCAAGGAAACGCAAAATGAGAAAATTTCAAGCTATTTTAGCGGCCGCGCTTTGCGTCGCAGTGCTTGGCGGATGCAGCACAAAAAGGCAGTATTTCGAGCCGACCGATGTACAAAATGAAAAAATTTCAGAAAACAGACTACCGGCTAGCATCGCGACAACAAGCCTAAACGGAGCGGTGCTAAAAAACGGCATGGCCGTAACTAAAAACGGCCTACTCTCACCAGAGATAAAGCTACCAAAGGGCGCAACCTTGTTAAATTCCGCCGACGGTAAATTTATCAGCTCCGATTTGGATGGGAATTTGATCGTCGCAAACGGCTCGAACGAGATTTTATTTCAGAAAAAATTTAACGAAGCCATCGTTTCAGCGGCGCTTGAGGGAGATAGGCTAGCGCTTTTAAGCGCGGGCAACGTCATATACCTCATCGACATCGCGACAAACGATACCTTACTCGAGTTTGATAGCTCAAGCGTTTACGCGCAGGATTCCCGCGTCGCGGCGCCGTTTTTCATGAGCTCGCTAGTTATATTTCCTACGCTTGACGGTAAGATAATGATAGTAGATAAAAATCAAGGCCGAATTTTGCGCGACGTAGTCGTAAGTAGCGAACAGTTTTTTAACAACATCATATCTCTTAACGTCGTAAACGACACGATGATAGCCGCCACAGGCAAGCGTATCGTCTCGATAAGTCCGGAAAAAACGGTTTACTATAACGGCGAGATAAAAGACATCGTCATAAACGGTGAATACGTATATATCCTACTAAAAGACGGCAAAATCGTGCTTAGCGACCTAAATTTACAAAAGATAAAAGACGCGGAGTTTAAATTCGCCATCTTTTCAAGCGCCACCGTTTATAACGGGTCGCTTTATATAATGGAAAAAACAGGCTACCTTATCAAGACCGATTTGGCGCTTGAAAATGCCAAAATTTACGAGCTTTCAGACGAGGTCGAGAGCCAAATTTTCGCCGGCGCGAAAGAATTTTACTACGACGATTACAGTTTAGAGCTTAAATGACGAAACAAGAAATTTATCAAGTTCTGGAAGCTAAAAAGATTATCTTAAAAAATTTAAGCTGGACGGAGCTTGATAAATTTACTAAAAAAAAGACCCTTGTCGCGCTTACGGGCGTCGATATGAAGGGCTTTTATATGCTTTTGTTTTTTCGCAGCGCAAAGGCTAGATTTTTAAGCAAAGAGTTTGAAACAATCAACGAAATAGCCGGCAAAATCGCCGAGCAAACAGGCGTAAATTTTAAGAAAAAAGCTATTTTTTATAGCTCTGATATCTGCTCAAAAACTGCAAATTTAATGAAAGAAAACGGCTACAAACATGACTCTATGTGACGTAGGCAACACTAACGCCACCTTCTTTGAAAACGGCAAAATCACCAAAATCAAGCTAGAAAATTTTAAAGATTTTAAAAGCGACGAGAAGATTTATTTTATTAGCGTAAACGACGAAGTGACTAAAAGGCTGCAAAATTTGCCCAAATTCGTAAATTTGGAGCCGTATTTTGAACTAGACACTATCTACAACGGCCTAGGTATCGACCGCATCGCAAGCTGCTACGCGATAAAAAACGGCCTCATCATCGACGCAGGCAGCGCTATAACGATGGACGTGATGATGAATTCTATGCATCTTGGCGGCGCGATAATGCCCGGTATTTCGCACATCCTAAAAGCTTGCGAAGCAATTTCGCCTAGGCTAAAAATCTCGCTAAATTCGCAGATCGACCTCGACGCACTCCCGCAAAAAACGACCGACGCGGTGAGCTACGGCATCATCAAACCGATCCTGCTTCTTATCGAAAGTATGGCAAACGGCTCGAAAATCTACTTCACGGGCGGCGACGGCGAGTTTTTATCGCGATTTTTTGCCACTAGTATCTACGACCGCATGCTCGTATTTCGCGGGATGCAAAAACTAATCGAACAAAAAAAGGACATTTTATGCTAACGGTTGCTTTGCCAAAAGGCCGCATCGCCGACGAAACTCTCGCGATTTTTAGGAAAATTTTTCAAAGCTCGTTTGAGTTTGAGGATAGAAAACTGCTGATGAGCGAGGGCGATTTTAAATTTCTAATGGTTCGCAACCAAGACATCCCGACCTATGTCGTAAACGGCGCTGCAGATATCGGCGTGGTGGGCCTTGATGTACTTGATGAGCACCGTCCAGACGTCGTGCGCCTACTTGATCTAAAAATCGGCAAATGCCGCGTCTGCGTGGGTATCAAAGAGGGCGAGGAGCTAAATTTAAACGCTCCCGAACTAAAGATCGCCACTAAAATGCCGCACATCTCGCGCAACTATTTCGCCGCAAAGGCCACCGCGCTAAAGATCATCAAGCTATACGGCTCGATCGAACTAGCGCCGCTGGTTGGACTAGCAGATGCGATCGTGGACGTCGTGGAAACGGGCACTACGATGAAGCAAAACGGGCTAAAAGTCGCCGAGACCATCATGCACAGCTCCGCGCACCTCATCGCAAACAAAAATAGCTTTATCATCAAAAAAGACGAAATTTTATCGCTTTACGAAAAGATCAAGGCGCAAATTTAAATCAAATTTTAATTACGTCGTGTGCCTGCGGGCTTTGTGCGATAAAACATCGCTCGCGCCTCGTTTATTACGCTGCTTGTTGCTTTTTATGCCAATCGCAACAATTATGCAAAAATTACTATCATAGTTCATGTCCTGCTTGTAAATTGGACGAAATTTGAGGCTAGTGCGTTATTTGTTAAGTTGCGACTATTATTTATTGTAGATGAGTGGGCACCGAGTTAAACAAATTTAAACATTTCAAATACACCATCGCTATCGCCATCAAGATGGTGTTAAATTTAAGTTACTTTCTACCAAATAAGCTTATTTTTCTTCACATCAAATTTGCAGGCCCTAACAACACCAAGTTAAATTTTCAAAATCTGCGCATTGAGATAAATTAAGCTCGCCGCCAATAGCTCAAATTCCTGGCCGAATTTAGCAATAAAATTTAAGCCGCTCCGTATTTGCGACTATTTGCAAGAAGTAAATTTTATAAGGTTTTAGCGCAGGCTATCGCTAGGCTCACCCAGATAAAAGCCCTGAAACTCGTCCACGCCAAGCTCCACGCAAGTATCATAGACCTCTTTTGAGCGGACGAATTCGGCGATCACCGTGATATCAAGCTTCTTGGCAAATGCGATGATGGCGCCCGTTATCACGCGGGAGTCCTCGTTCGTGTCGATATTTTTGATGATTGAGCCGTCGATTTTGATATAATCAGGCTTTAGCTTTAGGATATACGAGAAGTTGCTGTATCCCGAGCCAAAGTCGTCTATAGCGATCTTTGCACCCATCCTGCGCACGCGGTCGATAAATACTCCGATGCGCTCGATATTTTCGATATTTTCATCTTCTAATATCTCAAATATCACGCGTCCTGCGACTTTATATTTATTTAATTTTTCGATGATAAACACGCTCACGTCGCCGTCGGTCATATCGCGTCCGGATAAATTTATCGAGATCATAGCATCAGGTCTATCGGCGATTAGTTTGAAACTTTTTTCGATCAGCATTTTTTCGATATCGGTGTAGCGTTTGATGCGCTTTGAAACCTCCAAAAAGACGCTTGGAGAGATGATTTCGTTACTGTTTTGGATGCGGATTAGAGTTTCGTGCTTTACGATTTGCTTTTCTTTATTAAATATCGGCTGATAAAACGGCACGATCTTGTCGTTTATGATGGCGTTTCGTATCATATTTGAGCGAGTGATCTGCTCGGCGTATTGCGGCGTATCGTCGATGTTTTTAAAGTAGCAAAAATAATCCTTGCCGCTTTGTTTAGCAAACTCAAGCGCCGTCATCGCCTTTTTAAGCGTGTCTAATTCATCTAGCGCAAAGCCCACCGTACAGTGTATCTCTATCTCGCTTTGCTCGCCGTCAAGTGCGGTGATATCGACGACTAGGCCTTTGATATTATCCAAAAGATCGGTAGCTAAATCCTCATACCTATCGATAAAAAACACCGCATCCTCGATAAACGCAAACTGATCGGGCCCCACTCGGTAAACCGCCATATTATTATCATCTGCGAATTTTTGCGAAATTTGCGTCATTCGTACTAAAATTCTGTCGCAAGCTGCAGTGCCGAAGTAGTTATTCATTTTTCTAAATTCGTCGATATCCACAATGATGATTTTAGGGCTTTTCATCGTCTCCAGATCACGCTCCAGAGCTGTTTTATTAGGCAAACCCGTAAGAGAATCTCTATAAAGCCGCTTTTGCATCTCAGCATTATTGGCTACGAGCTTGGCATTAGTTTTCATTAGGGAGACTTGATTATTTCTTATACTTCTATAAAAAAGCAAATATTGAAAAATACAAATAAGCACCATTACGCTCGTTACGATAAATGTATTTTTCATATTCACGATAAACCACTGCGCAAAAAGCGGATCGTCAAAACCGGAAATTTTAACGCCTTGAACCATATTGTAGCCTATTATTGCGCCGTCTATATTTTTAAAGTAGCAGATCTCGGCTTTATTGTCTGGGATTAGTTTTATACTTTTATAGACGCCGTTGCGAGCCAACTCTGCGTGCGCATTGGCGTCCATACCGCAAAATTTATAAGGTAAATTTTCCCCGATTAAGCTTGGTTGTTGCGAACTAGCCAGGATGATGAGTTCGTTTTTTTCGCCTGTTTGCTTTACGATCCACGAAGGGATAGACTTTGCCGCTTCGCTATGTCTTTGAAACTCCTCTATATCACGCTTTGCGACGTCTTTATAAATCATTTGCAATATGTTCATATAGGACTCCACCTTGCTCTGTATATCGATGTTTGAGATATAGTTGGAGGAGTCTTGTAGCTTTTTATAAAATATAAAACCCATAGCTAGACAAGAGCAGATCACGAGGACGGCGATCGGCAG
>CALISV010000204.1 GCA_938041615.1 uncultured Campylobacter sp.
CGCCACGAGCAAATAACTAGGAATCTGTTCAGCCTCGCTAAAACTTTTGCCAAGATTGAAACTGTAAATTCCGCGCTTCATCCGCTCACAGCCAGAACCAAGCACGCGCAGTCAACCGCCCTCAATCACGATGCTGTTGCAGTCATAAGCAAGCGCGCCCATCGGCGAGCGAGTGTAGTGACCTGAAACCCCAAAAGCTCGCTTTGCACCCTGCTCTCATCACGCGGTAAAACTTTACTCGTTCTTAGCTTATTTAGCCGCTATTCGACCAACTCCCAGCCCGGCTCATTTGTGTCTATAAGCTCGCCTAAAGCCCTCATCGCGCGCCCTTTGGGTCAAATTTGATGAAATTTAAAAGAAGGATTTGGCGAGTCGCCCCGCCAAATTTATATCAGTAGATTATTTTGCGTCCCAAGCTAGGATCGTGTTGCCCTCGGCGTCGGTGGCCACGTCGCCCATGCCCATGATGTTGTAGCCGCAGTCGACGTAGTGCACCTCGCCGGTCACGCCGCTGGCTAGGTCACTAAGCAGGTACATCGCGCTGTTGCCGACGTCATGCGTCGTGACGTTGCGTTTTAGCGGGCTATTTACTTCGTTGTAACGTAAAATCATCCTAAAGTCGCCTATTCCGCTTGCCGCAAGCGTTTTGATTGGGCCCGCGCTGATGGCGTTTACGCGGATACCTCGCGCGCCAAGATCGTGAGCGAGATAGCGCACCGAGCTTTCAAGTGCTGCTTTTGCGACGCCCATGACGTTGTAGTGAGGCACGAACTTTGGTCCGCCAAGATATGTAAGAGTTAGCACAGAGCCGCCCTCTTTTAGCACCGGCAGCACCGCGCGCGTGAGGCTTAGTAGCGAATACACGCTCGTGCCCATCGCGATATCAAAGGCTTCTTTGCTCGTGTTTACAAACTCGCCCTCAAGCGCTTCTTTCGGCGCATAGGCCACCGCATGCACGACGAAATCTATCTCGCCAAGATCTGCTTTGATGCGATCCGCAAGGCCGTCTAGGTGGGCTTGGTTGTTTACGTCAAGCTCATAGACGAATTTGCTCCCAAACTCCTCCGCGATCGGCTCTACGCGTTTTTTTAGCGCGTCGTTTAGGTAGGTAAACGCCATCTGCGCACCCTGCGCGTGACAAGCTTCGGCGATGCCGTAAGCGATAGATTTGGCGTTAGCGACGCCGACGATGAGGCCCTTTTTTCCTTTTAAAATCATTATTTCTCCTTTAAAATTTGCTTGGCTTTTGAGTGCTTTTTGGTGATTTTATTAAAATTTTGCTTGGCAGACCATCCGTCTAACCTACGCAAATTTTAACTGCAAAGGCACAAAAATCATCTCAAAATCCTTTGCAATTTGAAATTTATAAATTTACAAAATTCGACGAAACGCCAAATTAATAGCGGCAGTATCGCGAAGCTAGACTAGGCGACTTAAAATTTTGCGACGGGAGTTACCATATTAGGTAATGACCGAGCAAAATTTTAAGACAACGAAGTATAGCGATGCGAGACAACGCGTATAAGCTCTAAAAACTTTGAGGCGTCCCAGCTCGCCGTACCTACTAAC
>CALISV010000205.1 GCA_938041615.1 uncultured Campylobacter sp.
CCTAAAACATATGATAGACGTGCTGGGCTGCGATCTAGTGCTAACGACGGGCGGCACGGGACCCGCTCCTCGCGACGTGACGCCTGAGGCGACCGAGGCCGTATGCGAAAAGATGATGCCGGGCTTTGGCGAGCTAATGCGCGCAGCCAGCCTAAAATACGTACCTACGGCGATCCTATCGCGCCAAACGGCCGGTATCAGAGGGCACGCGCTCATCGTAAATTTACCCGGCCAGCCAAAGGCGATCAGAGAGTGCCTAGAGCCGGTTTTCCCAGCGATTCCGTACTGCATTGATCTCATCGGCGGCGCATTTATAGAGACCGACGAGAGCGTGATGAAGGTGTTTCGCCCGAAACAAAAGAAAATTTCGTAATCTACGTGTTAAACTTTTTTGAAAATATAAATTTAAAGGCTACGAGGCTGCTTGAGGGCTACTATTCGCTCTTTTGCGGCCTATTTGTGCTTTGCGTCGGCGTTTACGGGCTCGCACTCGTTTTTAGGGTCGAGTGGCTTTTGCTTGCCGCTAGCGCTTGTATCTACGCGTGCTTTGTCCTGCTTGCGTTTCGTTCGCTTTTTTGGTTTGTTTTGAGCCTGATTTTTTCGCCCGCTTTTGCTATAGTCGTACGCGAGCGTTACGATGAAAATTTATTTTTAGACGTGGTTTTTGCGCTTATTTGGATATTTTGCTGGTTATTTTTATCGCTAGCCGTGAGTGAAAATATCTCAAAACTCGGCAACGAAATCGTATCTAAAATTTTACGCATCGCCGCGCTTTTTGCAGTGATCGGCGTTTATTATATCAGTATCGAAAATAGCTTAAATTTACAAGCTATTTTACAGCATACCGTTGCGCTTCGTGTCGTGCTTATCGCAATAAACATCTACATGTTTCCTTCCCTTGTTGCGCTTTTAGCGCTTGATTTGCGCGGGTATTATTTGAAAAATAAAGACGCAAAAATGGCTAAATTTTCATTTTCTAATTTCACCAAAGAAGCTTTAAAAGTAATCAAATTTATTGCTTTAAGTCGTAAAATTTAAACGCATAAATTATTTACACAGTCTCTAAAAAATGCTATTTTTTTGTAAATTTAAGAGATAAAAAACGTTCTGCTGCTTTTTGATTAATAGCGGTGAAGTTAAAATTTAGTGCTTTTCGGCGCGACGAAGGTTTGCGGTTAAATTTGATAAAGCAGACCTCGCAACGTAAAGCCGTAATTTAAATTTCGGCTTTATCGGCTTGCTCGGCGGTTTATTCTAGCTCTTTTGCGCCGAT
>CALISV010000206.1 GCA_938041615.1 uncultured Campylobacter sp.
GTGGAAGCTGTTCTATACCACGCTCTCTGATCTCATCAAGATGAAGTTTAAATAAATTTTCATCCATAGGACCAACTGGCTCATATTTGTGCTTAACACCGTCAAGTCCTGCCATTAACATCGCTGAAAAGGCTAGATAAGGGTTTGCTGTGCTATCTGGAAATCTCATCTCAGCCCTAACTGACTTTTCACCTGAGCCATAAGGTATGCGGATACTTGCTGAGCGGTTTTGGCTAGAGTATGTTAGGATAGATGGTGCTTCAAAGCCAGGGATTAGGCGTTTGTAGCTGTTTGTGCTAGGGTTTGTAAACGCCGCTACGCTCCTTGCGTGTTTTAGGATTCCGCCGATGTACCAGCGCGCAAAATCGCTTAAATTTGCGTATTTTCCCTCGCCGTAGAATAAATTTTTGCCGTCTTTCCACACCGACTGATGCACGTGCATGCCGCTACCGTTGTCGCCGTAGAGCGGTTTTGGCATAAAGGTCGCCGTTTTTCCGTTTAGGTGGGCGACCATTTTGACGACGTATTTGTAAATTTGCACGTTATCGGCGGCCTCAAGAAGGGTTCCGAATTTAACGCCCAGCTCGCCTTGTCCTTGCGCGACCTCGTGGTGTCCTAGCATGACTTCGAGGCCAACTTGTTCTAAAACCTGCATCATTTCCGCGCGCAGATCGACCATGCTATCGGTCGGTTGCGTCATCAGATAGCCGCCTTTTCTTCTTGGGCGGTGGCCGGTGTTGTAGCTATCTTTAAAGTCTCTAGCGTCGTTCCACTCGCCCTCTTCGCTATCTACTTCAAACATCGCGCAGTTTGGGCTATCTACTATTTTTACGTTATCAAATATAAAAAACTCATTTTCCGGCCCAAAATACGCAACGTCGCCCATGCCGCTTTCTTTGACGTAGGCCATGGCTTTTTTTGCTATCGAGCGCGGGCACTTTTCGTAAATTTGACCCTTGTAAATGTCGTAAATATCGGCAAAAACCACGACCGTAACGTCGGCGGTAAAAGGATCCAAAAAGGCGCTGGTTGCCTCAGGGCACATCAGCATGTCGCTTCTTTCGATCGGTTGCCACCCCCCTAGCGAGCTCGCATCCATCGGTATGCCGTTTACGAAATGATCTTTTTCTACGAATTTTATGTTATAAGATATGCTGTGCCAAGCGCCGTTCATATCGGTAAATCTAAAATCCACGAATTTAACCTCGTGTTCTTTGCAAAAATCAAAAAAATGATCGACGCTTTTTACAAATTTTCCCATTTTTCGCTCCTGTGTTTATTGATTTCGTAATTTTATCATAAAATTTTACTTTTAAGATTAATTTAAATAATTTTTTCTACCCGATCTAAAATTTTACAAATTCTCTGTCGCGGTTTTTAAATACCGCACACTTGCTAAAGCCCAAATTTCTAGCGATTTGCTCGCATTTTTCGCCGTTTAGACCGACTTGATCTTTTGCGTGCGCGTCCGAGCCAAACGTGATAGGGATATCCTTTTCGGCGATCATTTCTAGTAAATTTACGCTCGGATACTGCTCGCCGATAGGCTTTCTAAAGCCCGCGGCATTTATCTCCACTACCAAATTTGCCTTTTTTATCGTATCGATGGCGTCTTTGGCGAGGATTCTAACGTCGGTTTTTGGCATAAATTTAAACACTTTTAGCAAGTCTACATGCCCGACTATGTCAAATTTGCCCGACTTTGCCATTTTCTCGATACAGTAAAAATAATCCCGCCAAATTTGATCTATGTCGCGCTTTTTATATTCGCCGATAAACTCGGGATTATCAAAACCCCAGCCGCCTAAAAAATGCACCGAACCGATTAGGTAATCAACCTTGCGCGTTAAAACCCGCTCGTCCATAAAACCATCTAAAAAATCGACTTCGTAGCCGAGCAGGATTTTGATCTGCCCGTCAAATTCGTCTCTGAGGCGCAAAATCTCGCTCTCGTAAGCGTCCATCTGCGAAAACTCCATGCGGTACGCTTCGTCAAATTTCATCGGCGCGTGATCGCTAAATCCAAAATACTCGCAGCCCGAATTTATCGCGCTCAAAACGTACTCTCTGGGCTCATCTACGGCGTGTTTACAAAGCGGTGTGTGGTTGTGCAGATCGACTCTCATTTTTATCCTTAAATATTTTGCAAATGCTACCTAAAATTTGATAAATTTAAGGATAAAGTTTGGGTTTTTAAACTTATATTTCGTTAATTTTCTATATAATCAGCCCAAATTTAAATAGGAGTTTTTATGACGCAAGAAGAACTTGACGCCTTGATGGCGGGCGATCTGGATGACGTCGTCGCTGCAGACGAGAGCGACGCGCAAGCTAGCGGAGATGAAAATTTAGACCTAAATGCTGCCGACAAAGAAGTAGTGGAGCGCAAAGATGATGACGTTAAATTTGACGGCGACTACAAAGTATCCTCAAATATGCCGTGGCCTCCGCCTCCACCGACGGATGATCACAAGATGGTTCATCAGCTAGACGACGTCACAAAGGACAGCGAGGAAAAAGCCACGCAGATGTTTGATAAGCTTGACGCGATCAATAACTTCTCTATGGACGCGGAGAACGGACTTAACGAGATTATCAGCGGTATAGAGGCTAATATCGAAATTTTTACCAAACTACATGAAAAATTCCCGAATATCGCCGCTTTTTCCGAGGCGCTCGAGAAAAATAACGCCCTAAAAAGCTCCGCCGAAATGACGCTAGATAACGTTAGAATGGCGGAAGATGAGATAATGATGGCGATGGATATGATGCAGTATCAAGACATCCACCGACAAAAGATCGAGCGCGTTATCAACGTCATGCGCGCGCTTAGCAAGTATATGAGCAGCCTGTTTGAGGGCAAGATCGACGACGAGAAGCGCGTGGCCTCTGCCGTACATATCGCGGGCGATACGCACACCGAAAATCTCGTCAGCAACGACGATATCGAGGCTCTAATCGAAAGCTTGGGCAAAAAGTGAAAAAGCCCGAGCTTTTATCTCCCGCGGGAAATTTAACCAAGCTAAAAATAGCTCTAGAGTACGGCGCAGACGCAGTTTACGCATCGGTGGCGAGCTTTTCGCTTCGCACCCGTTCGGCTCGCGAATTTAACCTTGAAAGCTTTAAAGAAGCCATCGAATATACGCACGCAAAGGGCAAGAAATTTTACGCGACGGTAAACGCGTTTCCTTTTAATTCGCAAATCGAGCCGCTAAAACGCCACTTGCAAACGATATCGGCGATGAAGCCCGATGCCTTTATCATCGCGACTCCTGGCGTCATGAGCCTGGCAAAAGAAATAGCCCCCGACATTGAGATCCACCTATCGACACAGGCAAACGTCATGAATGCTCTGGATGCCAAAATCTACCATGAAATGGGCGCAAAACGCATCGTCGTGGCGCGCGAAATGAGCCTAAAAGACGTCGTAAAAATAAAAGAGCAAATCCCGACGCTGGATATCGAAATTTTCGTGCACGGCTCGATGTGCTTTGCGTACTCCGGGCGCTGTTTGGTTA
>CALISV010000207.1 GCA_938041615.1 uncultured Campylobacter sp.
AAATTTATCTCTAAATTCAGCCCTTTTTGCTAAAATTTCACAAAACGTGCCGTCCGTAAAAGAGGCGGCCAGACTAAGCTTAAGGAGAGAAGATGCGCGAGCAGGACTACGAGACGCTTAAGGCGGAGTGGCAAAAAGAGTGGAATGAAAAGGGCGAGAAATATGCCAAGGCCGTAAACGATATGGTGGCGTTTGCGGAGGTTCACGGCTGGGACGCCTACAAGGGCGAAAATCCGGTCGATGAGCGCGAGGGTATGACGCAGCTTTGCGAGGCGGTTTTTGAGCTGCTAAAGGAGGCTAACGAGCGCGGCGAGACGGAGAAGTTTAGGGCCGATTTTCCGCCCTCAAACGTCATTTTCGATAAAAAGTTGAGAAAAAAGCTAAGAGATATCGATCAAATTTGCCCTCTTGGCGGCGAGAACGTCCTTTTTATCGCCTCAAACGACGACGGCAAGACGCTGTATCTGCTGGAGGGCGAGTGCGTGAGCGAGGTGGCGGACGACGTCATCGCCGTGGGTAAGTCCAAGCGAAACGAAATTTACGCCCTGCTAAATCAAGACGAGGTATGGCTGATCAGGGACTACGACGGCAAGAGCGGCGGCGAGCTGGTGGCGAGATTTAGCCACGAGCTGGAGATCATCTACGACGAGGCTGAAATTTTACCCTTTAACGACGGCAGCAAGGTGCTTTTGACCGCCCATGACGGAATTTTTTTGATCTCGCAAAGCGGTGCGAAGCTTATCCATCCGATCTACGAGGATGAGGGCGAGGACGAGGATGAATATGAGCTCGAGATAGCCATGGCAAACGCGACGCTCTCAAATGACAACGAGCTAATCGTCGCGGGCGAGCAAGATAGCGATCACGTCCTGATGGATAGCGAGGGCGAGCGACTGGGCGATATCGGCGCGCAAAGCTCCTATCCGCACTTTTGCCTCTTTAGCGCGGACGATACGCAGCTTATCACAAACTCCTGCCACTTCTACAACGGAGTTACGATCGGCGTGGATAGGGCGCTGCTAAAGCGCGGAGCGCAGATATATCGCGATAGGGATTTTACGCTAGTAGACGACGAGATGCGCGTGTACGCGGGCGTAGCGACGCAGGACTTTTACATCCTGGGCGATGCATACGGCTACATCAGAGCAGTCGGCAAGGACGGACGTAAAATTTGGCGCCACTATCTAGGCGGTACGATAAAGTCTATGGCGATAAGCGAGGACAGGGGCGTGCTATTTGTGGGTACATACGGAGGCAGGCTGCATAAACTGCGTCTCGGCGCAGGCCAAGACAGCCACACGATCGGTAACGGCAACCACAAAGAGGAATTTAGGCTGATCGCTTACGAAGATAAAATTTATCGGTGGTGAGGGGCGTGCGGCATAGCGGCTCAAATTTTAACGTTTTTAAAATGCCGGTCTCGACAAGTAAAATGCGGAGCTAAGATTTAACAAATTTATCAAAAGCGAAGTATTTTCGCCGCGAGACCGCTAAAATTCGGCTCAAATTTACGAGTCGGTAAAAAGCGCGCGAACAAAAACTACGCAAACGTCAAAAATATAGGCGGCGAAATCAAACATAAAGGCGCAAAACGAACCTCTAAAACAAAAACTTAGCGCTAAAAAGCAGCGCGGCGACAAAATTTATGAATCTCGTCGCCGCAAATTTATCGGTCGTTACTCGCCGACCGTATCGGCGTCAAACATGCCTCCAAGTATGCTTTTGATAAAAGAAACGGTCGCAAAGCGCGCGGCGGGCAAATTTATGAGCGTGTGCGGAGCATTAGGCAAGAGTAAAACTATCGCGTTTTTCTTGTCGCCGTAGGTTGCCGCGCAGTTTCCGGCGGCGTTTTCGTTGCCTATATAGCTATTTTTTTGAGAGAAATATTTATCCTGATCGCTTATTAAATTTAAAACCGGCGTATCGTTAAGCGCTGTTTTGTGCTCTTTTACGAAGTAGTTCTCCTCGCACGACCAAGAGTTTATAATCTTGCCCAAAAAGTCCTTGCCTTCGTATCTGGCTACAGCCACCGCGCCTTCGCTGGTGCCGGCTAAAAACAGCTTGCTCGTATCCGCCCACTCCGTGTTTTTTAGCGCATCCAGGGCGATTTTGATTTCGCTAGAGCGCAGCGAATGGACCTTTTCATAAATCTCCTTATCTGCCGGAGATTTGTATGTTATCCTGTTTTCTAGGGCCATGCTATCAAACATAAAACTTGCTATACCCTCTTTTGCCAGCCACTCTTGCCATTTGTCAAGGCCTATTTTGTTGTTGATACCCGATGAGCCGTGCAGGAAAACTACGACCGGCGCTTTGGCTTGCGTCTTTGGGGCGTCTTTAAAAAGTCCGACGTAAATATCGCCGCCTGTGACGTTTTTTGGAAGCGCGATTTGAGCCTGCGCTACACCCTTTTGGGCTGACTCGCTCGTGTGTGAGTACGCGTCGCCCGCAAACAAATGCGCCGCAAAGAGCGCAACAAATAAAACAAAAGTTTTTCTAAACATAAGCATCCTTTATCTTGACTTTGGTTGATTATATAAAAAATAGATTTAAGGTGGCCTTTTGATTTATAAAATAATCGCTAAAAAAGTAGGGAAAACTCGCGGTAGTCGGCTTTTAAATTTCGGCGCTAAAATCGCTTTGCCGCCAAATGCGTCTAATTCGTGTTTTGTATCCCGCTCAC
>CALISV010000208.1 GCA_938041615.1 uncultured Campylobacter sp.
TTTGCGAGCAAATTTTAATCTCCACCAACATCGACGATATGGACGCCGAGAGCTTCGCGCTTGCGTGCGAAATTTTGCGCGAAAACGGCGCGCTGGACGTCTTTAGCCGCTCTATTTTTATGAAAAAGGGGCGCATGGGCTTTGAGCTAAACGCGCTGTGCCGCAAGCAGGACGCGCAAAATTTAAAGGATCTGATATTTACGCACACGACGGCGATCGGCGTCCGCGAGATAGAGGTTGCTAAAACCGAGCTAAAGCGCGAGTTTGTGAGGGTGCAGACGAAATTTGGCGAGATAGGGATTAAAATTTCAGGCACCTGCCAAACGCAAAAAATAAAGCCCGAATTTGACGACTGCAAGGCCGCGGCGCTCGCGCACGGCACGACGATCGAGCGGGTGCGAAAAGAGGCGCTGAAAATCTATGACGAAACTAGAAAAACTAAAGGCTGATCTGCGCGGGCTGGGCGAGCTGGCGGTCGCATTTAGCGGCGGCGCGGACAGCTCGCTGCTGCTACGCACGGCGCACGACGCGCTGGGTGAGCGCGCGATCGGCATAACGATACGATCGCCCTACATGTCCTCGCGCGAGATCGCCGAAGCCGTGGAATTTGCTAGCATCTACGGCATCAGGCACGAAATTTTAGAACTCGGCGTCGCGGAGGGGATCAAAAACAACCCCGAAAATCGCTGCTATCTGTGTAAAAAGGCGGTGTTTTCGCGTCTAATCGAGCGCGCCCGCGAGCTTGGCTTTAGCCGCGTCGCAGACGGCACGAACCGCGACGATCTAGGCGAACACCGCCCCGGGCTCAAAGCCAAAGAGGAGCTAGGCGTGCTCTCGCCGCTGATAAATTTAACCAAAGCCGAGATCCGCGAGCTATCGCGGGAGTTAAGCTTACCCACCGCCGAAAAGCCCAGCTACGCGTGCTTGCTAACGCGCCTGCCGCACGGATGCGAGATCGATGAGAGCGAGCTAAATTTGATCGAAGCGGCGGAAAATCTACTCATCGCAAGCGGCTACGCAAACGTCCGCGCGCGGTGCGACCGCAAAAATATAAAGTTGCAAATGCCCTTTTCTAGCATGCGGGACTTCCTAAACGACGCGAAATTTAAAAGCATCGTTAGGCAGCTCGTGACGCTTGGCGCAGCGGAGGTAAAGCTTGATCTAAAGGGGCTTAGAGAGGATGTTTTGCATGAGAGAGGATGAAATTTTAGAGCTTTTCGCGGGGATAAAAAGCGGCCGCGTGAGCGAGCAAGAGACGCTAAAATACCTGAAAAACTACCCCTACGAGGACGTGGGCTGCGCCAAGATCGACACTCAGCGCGCCCTGCGAAACGGCGCGGGCGAGGTGATCTACGGCGAGGGCAAGACGGATGATGAAATTTTGCGTATCGCCGGTGCGATCGGCGCGAGAGGGCAAAATATCCTGATCACGCGCACGAACGAGCGGGTTTTTGGGTTGGTGCGCGAAATCTTGCCGCAGGCGGAGTTTAACGCTCGCGGCCGCGTCATCAGCGTCAAATTTAAAGAGCCCGCGCTCACGCAAAGCTACATCGCGATAGTATCTGCCGGCACCGCCGACGGCGCGGTAGTGGAGGAGGCGTACGAGACGGCGAGATTTCTAGGCAACGACGCGCGTAAATTTAGCGACGCGGGCGTGGCCGGGCTGCACAGGCTGATCGCAAATTTAGAGCAGATACGCGGCGCAAAGGTCGTGATCGCCGTGGCGGGCATGGAGGGCGCGCTAGCTAGCGTGCTAGCAGGGCTTGTTAGCGTGCCGGTGATCGCGGTGCCCACCAGCGTGGGATACGGAGCGAGTTTTGGCGGACTGGCGGCGCTGCTAGCGATGCTAAACAGCTGCGCAAACGGCGTTAGCGTCGTAAATATCGACAACGGCTTTGGCGCTGCGTATAATGCAAGTCTGATAAATCATTTGTAAAATTACGCCCGCACTCAGACAAATAAACGGAATAAATTTGAGTGCGAGAGCCTATCGATCACAGAAGCAAACCGCAACAGCTACCAAGCCGTAATAGTGCAGTGGCACGATAGTAAAGACGGTAAAGATAAACAAGCTAAGATCGGCGGCGGAGAGCAAACCTATAAGCTAAATATCCCCGAGCCAAAATCAGACAATGAAGCCTTTAAAAAGGGCGAAGCCAAGCTAAACGAACTACGACGCGGCGGAATAAACGGCTCGCTTACCGCCACTGGTAGAGAACTAAGGGCCGGCATAAAACTAAAAATAACCGGCGTAACCAGACTTGAAAATGTAAAATTTAGTTTGTTAAAATTTGACGTTATTTTGCTTTTATATTAATGGGTTTAAACTGCGCCATGCTTGGCGGTTGCAAGCGTAGCAGTCTCCTCTTGCTTGCAGGCTGCCTTAAGCGGTAGCGAACGCAGTGAAGCTAAAGTAGAACTTCGCTGGCTTTTTAAATTTTGGCCGAGTCAAATTTGCAGATTTAGCCCAGTTGCAAATTTAAAATATATAGCACGACGGCGGCACACCGAACCAGTGCTTAATCAATATGCTTTTGCGTACTTGCACTATTTTATTAATTTCCTTATCGCATAGCTCTTGGCGAATCCATACGCTCCGCTACCTAAATCAAATTTAAAATCTTCATTAAGCGAGATGTCGTAAATAGCGCTCATCGCAGTTTTAAAATTTACATCATCCTC
>CALISV010000209.1 GCA_938041615.1 uncultured Campylobacter sp.
CCGGCGTTCCGCTGTCTGGCACCGGCACGACGAAGTCTGCGTCGATCTTACTTTTTTTAGCTAGTGTTTCGCCCATTTTTTTGCGTACTTCGTAGACGCTTTTGCCCTCTATGACGCTATCGGGACGCGCGAAATAAATATACTCAAACGCGCAAACTCTAGGTTCGGCTTCAAAAAGGCGCACGCTCTCAAACTCGCTTTTGCCCTGTTCAAAAACCAGCATCTCGCCCGGCTCCACGTCGCGAACGAAGCTCGCGCCCACCAAATCAAACGCGCACGTCTCGCTAGCTACGATGTAGCCGCCGTCTTTTAGGCGTCCCAGCGAGAGCGGTCTCACGCCCCAGGGGTCGCGGATGGCGAAAATTTTATGGCGCGACTGGATGAGTAGGCAGTAGGCGCCCTTGATCTGTTTTAGTGCCGCTATGATGCGGTCTTGTAGATGTTCGCTGCGGCTTCTAGCGATGAGATGCACGATATTTTCGGTATCCATATTGCTCTGAAATATCGCGCCCTCGGCGATTAGCGCGCTGCGGACTTCGTCTTTGTTTACGAGGTTGCCGTTGTGCACGATAGAGACTTGGCCTAGCGAGTAGTTTGCCGCGATTGGTTGGGCATCGGCGGCGGAGTTTTTACCTGCGGTGGCGTAGCGGTTGTGGCCGATCGCCATATCGCCTTTTAGACTCTCGAGGTTCGTCTTGTCAAAGACTTCGGTAACTAGCCCGCGGCCTTTGACGGTTTCTATACGGCCGTTTTCGCATGCGCTGATGCCGCTTGCTTCCTGGCCTCGGTGTTGCATGGCAAATAGCGCATAATATGCCGTTTTTGCCGCATCTTTAGAATTTATTACTCCAACTATCGCACACATTTTTTTCCTTTTTTAGGGCGTTATCTTTTTGTCTTATACTTCGTTAAAATTTAAATTTCAAGCTCGGCAGACTTTATGTCTAGCCTACGCTTAAAATTTAAATTTCGCCTCGCCTAAGTCAAAAATATCGCCGCCGATTTTCTGTAATTTTCAAGAAAATATTAAAATTTAACATAAAAAATAAGGCGAAATATCGCGAGATGAATTTGAAAGTTGCGCAGAAAATTTGGGCGAGGCTAGACGTTCGGTCTGCCGCAAGCCCGAATTTTCAAGCTCTTTCAAAGGCGCTCGCGAGATAAGCCGTTATCGTTACAGCCCAAGGCAATCATCTATCCCGTACAGCCCGCTCTCTCGCCCCGCCGTCCAAATAGCCGCCTTTATCGCGCCTTTGGCAAAGGTCGCGCGGCTAGTTGCGGTGTGATTTAGCTCGATAAACTCGCCCTCGTTGTAAAATCCCACCGTATGCCTGCCCACGACGTCGCCGCCTCGCACGGCCAGGATCGCGATCTCGTCCTTGCTGCGAGCTCCGACCATGCCGTCCCTGCCCGTTACTAAAACGTCTTTTAGATTTAGCCCTCTAGCCGCCGCTACGCGTTCGCCAAGCGTCAGCGCCGTGCCGCTTGGGGCGTCTTTTTTGTGTCTGTGGTGCTGCTCGACGATCTCGGCGTCAAATTCGCGCAATGCCTTTGAAGCAAGTGCCGCCAATCGGTTTAAAACCGCGACGCCAAGGCTCATGTTGGTAGCGTAAAGTATCGGCATCGCCGCGCTTGCTAGCTTTAGCAGGTTCGCGCCGTCCTCGCCAAGACCCGTCGTGCCGATGACTAGCGGTTTTGGGTCGGTGCGGGCGTAGTTTAGCAGATTTATCGCGCCGTCTTTGATCGTAAAGTCGATAACGACGTCGCAGTTTGCGAAAAGCTCGTCAAATTTATCCGTGAGGATGACGCCTTGGGGCAACGCAAAGTCAAGCGGCTCTATCGTATAAGCCGCGCTAAGCTTTGCGCCAGGCTCGTTTTTTAGGCACTCTATGATCATGCGTCCCATTTTGCCGCTTGCGCCGTGGATTCCTATTTTTACCAAAATTTATCCTTTAAAATTTGGCCTAAATTTAGCATAAATTTCATAAAAATAAATTTAGCACGGCCGCCGACTTTGCTGCGTGCGGGCAAAAATATTAAAAATCGCGCTATATAATCGGCTTTTTAAATTTAAAGGACGACGATGAGGAAAATTTTATTTTTATTTCTAGCCGTTTTTGCGGCGAGCGTTTTGGCTAAACAAGCGCCGGTCGCGCAGGCGGCTAAAATACGGCAAGCGGACGCAAATTTGAGCGCGTTAAATTTGACGGCGAAAGATAAAAACGCGCAAAAGCTAAATTTGACCCAGGATCCAGCTATCATTAGCGGCGAGCTAGCAAACGGGCTAAAATACTACGTCAAGGAAAATAAGCAGCCCGCAAATTCGGCCTATTTTTATCTAGTCGTAAACATCGGTTCGACCGATGAGCGCGAAAACGAGCTGGGGCTGGCGCACTTTACCGAGCATATGGCGTTTAACGGCAGCCGCGAGTTTAGCAAAAACGAGCTGGTTAAAAAGCTAGAGAGCCTCGGAGTGGCCTTTGGCGCGGATCTAAACGCACAGACTAGCTACGATCAGACGGGCTATCTGCTAGAAATCCACGTAAACGAGCAAAATTTAAAGGACGTTTTTCGCGTTTTTCGCGACTGGATCGACGGCGTGAGCTTTGACGCGGCCGAGCTGGATAAGGAGCGGGGCATCATCGTCGAGGAGGAGCGCGCTAGAAACACGCCCGCGTATAGATTTTACATCAAAAACCGCGTGCCCGAGCTATACGGCGATAGCATCTACGCCAAAAGGTCGCCCATCGGCGATATGAATATCGTAAAAAACGTCGACGTAGCGACCATAAAGGGCTTTTACGAGAGGACGTATCAGCCTAGATTTATGAAATTTATCGCAGTCGGCGACTTTGATAAAAAGCGCATCGAGGAGATGATAAAGCAAAGCTTTGGCTCCGCTAAAAACACGAACGACTACGCGAGTCCTGATAAAACTATCCCTATAAAAAGCGGCTTTAGCGTAAACAACTACGACTCGGCCGAGATCGGGCTAAACTCGCTAAATTTGATCTTTACGCAAAAGTACAAATTTGACGGCGAGATCCAAAGGCTCAGGCAAAATTTGCTAGCAAACTACATCTCAGACCTAGTCGCGATGATATACGAGCAGCGAAATTTAGCTCTGCGCGGGAGATTTTACTCGCCGATCATCGAGGATCAAAATGTGCTTTACGCCTTTGAAATAAACGCCGTCGAGGATGATTTTAGCGGCGCGCTTAGCGATCTGGCGAGCGTTTTAAAGGGCGTGGAAAAATTTGGCTTTAGCAAGGCGGACTTTGAAAGCGCAAAAAAAGATTTTATAAACTCGGCTAAAAACGCCTATTTGCAAGCGGGCAACAAGCGCTCGAGCGCGGTCGCGGCAAATATCGAGGAGACGACTAGGATCGGCGGCGTACTGCTTGGCGAAAAGGACCTGCGCAACCTTACTTTGGCGCTGCTTGATGAGATCAGCCTAGATGACGTAAACGCCGAATTTAGGCGGATAATGGACATCGACGCAAAAACTTTAAACGTGATTAGCGCCAAAGGAGCGAAGCTAAACGAGGCTAAATTTGATCAAATTTGGGCGGAGGCAAAGCCCTATGATACGCTGGCCGCAAAGCAGGCAAAGAGCGAGCTTTTCGACTACGGCGCGCTAAAGCCTAAAAATTTCGTCTCAAAAAAGCATAACGAGAAGCTTGATTTTTATCTTTACGAGCTGCCAAACGGCGCGCGCGTCGCATTTAAGGAGATAAAAACCAAAAAAGACGTCGTCTGGCTAAGCGCGGTTAGTCGCGGCGGCACGTCAAATTTGGCCAAGCCAAAGCAGGGCGCGCTAGCCGTAGAGGTCTCAAACGAGAGCGGGGCGGGGGAGTTTAGCAACTACGATCTGGCTAAAATCCTAAGCGGCAAGCAGCTAAGCTATAGCAAATTTATCGATCAGCTTTCGCAAGGATATAGCGCAAGCTCGGCTAGCGCGGACTTTGAGTGGCTTTTGCGCGCGCTGTTTTTGGAGTTTAGCGAGCCTAGATTTGACGAAAATGCACTAAAAAAGACAAAAATCAACGAGCTTGAAAAGCTGGAAAAAACCAAAAATCTGCCCGAGCGCAAATTTCGCGACGAATTTGCGAGATTTTTCTACGAAAATAACCCGCGAACAAACCCGCTCGAGGCCGCGGACATAAACGAGCTGCAGATGAACGACGTAAAAAAGATAGTGAAGGATAAATTTACCAACGCGGCTTCGTATGATTTTATCGTGGTCGGCGATCTAAATTTGACCGCTATCGAGCCGCTTTTACAAAAATATCTGGCAAATTTACCGTCGCGCACGGAACGCGAAAATTTCGTGGATGACGGCGTAAGGACGATTTCTGGCGAGCGGGAGTTTAAGCGAAGCTACCAAACCACGCAGCGAAGCGACGCCGCGATGATAATGAAAAACGAAAACGTGAAGTATTCGCGCCCAGAGTTACTGCGCGTAAACGCCCTATCTGCGGTGCTTTCGATGATGCTGCGCGAGGACGTGCGCGAGGACCGCGGGCAGGTCTACGGCCTGGGCGTGCATATGAATCTCGCAAAATATCCGTACGAAAGCTTCACCGCGCATTTTGGCTTTACGGCTGCGCCTGATAACGTAAATGCCGTGCTGGGCGAGATAAAATCAAACATCGCCGAGCTAAAAGGCGGCGCGGACATCCAGCGCTATCTGCAAAATTTCAAAAAATCAGCCCTCGTAAAAATGCGCCAATCCTACGTTCAGGGCGAGTTTTGGACGCGCGCGGTCATGCGCGAGCTGGTTTTTGGCGATGAGGTTTTGAGCCTGGACGAGTATGAAAAGGCGGTAAATGCGCTCACCGAGCAAGACGTAAGAGACGCGGCGAAGCTCTATCTGGACGAGAAAAACGTCGTGATAAGCGTAAATAATCCTGCCTCGGCGAAGTAAATTTGAGCCTCGGCGGTAAATTTGATTTGCTGCCCGGGCGACGAGCGCAAATTTGGCTTTAGATTTGACTAAGGATTGTTAAAATTGAAGCTAAATTTACCCCTCGTCAAACGAAATTTGAGTTAAATTTGCTCAAATTTAACTCAAATTCCCCTGATATTTTATTTCCTTTTATCTATTTGCTTTGTAAATTTGAGTTTGAGTCTGATTTACTTCGGTTGTTATCCACGTAAATCACCTTGTTTGGGTCATTTTCAAAACTATTTGTAAAACTTGATATAGAGCCCATTTTTTATTATCATTTGCCCAGTCGATAAATTCTCTAATCGTAAAAGTAGAATTTTCGTCTGGACAATGTTTTTCATAATGATTAATTCTTAGTTTTTTCCTAAAGTTAAAAAATACGGGATTTACTTTTGTAGGAGTTTCGCCTTGACTTATTGTAATTTCATCTAATCTTTTTTTATTATATTCGTAGTATTTATAGAAATTTTTCTCTATCTGATTTTCTTTATAGCACTCCTCATACGCCTCCTTTAGCTGCTCCTTAGTTGGAGCATTAGGGAGGTCATATTTTATAAAGATGTCAAGCATAGGTTCGTAGTCTTCGTAATCATCTAGGATAGCCCAGCCGCTTAGCTGTAACGGCCTATTTTTCTCTTCGTCTTTTATTCCTTGTAGTCCGCTTCCCATTTTAAACTCTTTGGGTTTATACCCCGTGCTTAGCATTAGTTCTGCCATTTGGGATAGCTTTTTTGAAACTACGTATTTAAACGGCTCAACTTTATCTTTCGTGCATCTCTCGACGCAGGCCGGATTATTTATGTCGGTATCGGGGTATTTTGGATCGACTTTATAGTTTATTGTTATGTTGTCGTCGTCTATCGTGAGCGTTGATATCCATTCGTAGTTATCTTTCGAGTCGAGTATAAAATAAGCCACATACTCCACCTCTTCAAATTTAACCCCTTTTTCCAGTAGTATCTTGGCGGTATCAACAGAGTTTAACATAATGGCATAAGCCATAGGAGATAGACCGAATCTATCTTTAGCCCTTATATCGGCTCCTAAATTTATTAGAGCATTAGAGGTATTTACGTCGTTTCTAAAAGAGCTATACATCAGCGGAGTTCTTTTGTCTCTCATGCTCACATCGGCGGTTAGGTTGTTATCTTTTATAAATTTAACTACGAAATCGGTATCTTTTCTATCAAGAGCGGCCCTTAAAGGCACGAGCGTAGCGTTTTTCTCTTTATCGCAAACGATATCTGCGCACCTAAAACCAAAGTCGTCTATCTCCTCTTGCGTTACGTATTTGGCTAGCTCGGAGTTTGGGTCTATTTTAGTGTCTGGGATTA
>CALISV010000210.1 GCA_938041615.1 uncultured Campylobacter sp.
ACGTAGATCACGGGGTTGCCGATGCCTTCGGCTCTGCCGTAAAATATCTCGTCGCTCTTACAAAGCCCAAGCGCAAATGCGTTTACTAGGATGTTGCCGTTAAAGCTAGAATCAAACGTCGTCTCGCCGCCGATAGTAGGGATGCCCATGCAGTTGCCGTAGTGAGCGATGCCCGCGACCGCGCCTTTTAGCAGGTAGCGCTGTTTTTTCGCATTTTCGCTCTCGCCCCTCACCTCGCCGAATCGTAGCGAGTTCATATTGGCCACGACCCTCGCGCCCATCGTAAATACGTCGCGCAGTATCCCGCCCACGCCCGTCGCCGCGCCCTGAAAAGGCTCGATGAAGCTTGGGTGATTGTGGCTTTCCATCTTAAACACCGCCGCGACGCCGCCTCCGACGTCGATGACGCCCGCGTTCTCACCGGGACCCTGGATCACCCACGGCGCCTTGGTCGGGAAGCCGTTTAGGTACTTTTTACTCGACTTGTAGCTGCAGTGCTCGCTCCACATCGCAGAAAATATCCCAAGCTCGAGCAAATTTGGCTCTCTGCCTAGGATCTTTAAAATCTCCTCGTACTCTTGGTCGCTGATTTTGTGCGCTTTTACGGTAGCTTTGTCCATTTTTAGCCTTTAAAAAATTTTGGTTGATTTTACTTAAATTCGCATAAAAACTTGATAAACCAAAGGGACGAAAACGAGGCAAATTTGACAAATAAAACAAGAGTCCAAATTTCATACGGCAAGCTAAAAATATTCTGCTTGTAGTTATTGATTCGGCTCTAAATTTAACCGAAAAATCGGCATTTTTGCGGTGCGGGCCTTGGCGAGCGGCTCAAATTTTAGACAAATGCCAAATTTGAAGCAACTGTGGAAAATTAAAAATTTAAGCATATTGGTACCCTAAATTTGACGCAAGAAAGTCCGATATTCCGCTAAATTCGGCGGGCGATTACCCGTCCCAAACGACTATTTGCTCGGCATGCTATAGTAGCAAAGTATGTTTAGCAGGATGCGTCCTTGCTTTTTGAGGTCTTGCTCGATGACGTCTTGTCTAAATTTCGCGGAGGTCGCCTGCTCTTTAGTCTGAGCTAGCTTGCTGCTAGGCAGGTTAAATTTAAAGTCCAGATTTTTTATCTCAAAGCCTTTGTTTCCGACTATCTTCGCGTCGATCACGGTAGCGAAAAACTCGTCAGACGCGCCCACGTAGTAGTTCGTCACGCTTCTAGCGTTTATAGGTTCGCCGCTAAAAAACGCCTTACAAACGGGAGATTTTTGCGCGCTATAAACCACGCTCTCAAGGATCCCGCCGCCAAATTCGTAAAACTTAAATTTCTTTGAGTTTTGTAGCTTTTTTATCTCGTCTTTATCGCTCAAATCTACATTTTTACCGCTATCTAAATCAATCACTATCAGAGTTTTTACACCGTCGCCGCTTGCGTAAACCCAGCCTAGATTTTGGCTCGCCGAGTCGCTCTCGCCCGGCGCCTTTACCTCGGCTCTACCCATGTAGTCGCCAAATTTCTCCTCAGTTTTGCCGCCGCTCATCTCATAGACCGTAGTCTCGGTTATAAACCCGATCTGCTGTATACTGGTATCGTTTTCCATATACGTACGCCACGCTCTCTCGCCGCCCATCTCGCCTGTGATGGCCGCGCAACCGCTAAACGCTAATGCCATAGCGGCCGCTGTCGCCGTCTTAAAAATACTCGTATTTTTCATTTTTGCTCTCTTTCTTTCGCGCCAAAAGCGCAAATTTGATTCAGCCTCAGCTCATACCCGCGCAACTCGTTTTGGATTTTTTCCTCAAATTTATGCGTTTTTACGGCGACTTCTTGCGAGCCGTCTGGATTTGTAAAATTTTTTATCTGAGATTTTAAAAGTAGCTCGCCGCTTTTGGAGGAAATTTTTGCCTGCGTTATAACGGCCGTAAAATACCGTTTTTCTAAATTGTGCATATCATAGTAGCTAGATACGGATTTCACGCTCACACTGCCGCCTTTTTGAAACGCCTCGCAAACCGAAATCGGCGCCTCAAAAACCGCTACCGTCGTCAAATTTGAGCTAAATTCGTAAAATTTGATCCGCCGAGCACCCCAAAGCTCGGTCGCGCTCGCTTCGTCTTTTAGATCAAACTCTGCCTCGATATCAGCGTCTTTTAGCATAAACGCACTATCGCCGCTTTTATAGACGGCTCCGAGCCTAAAAGGCAGCCTGGCACCGTCTGTCTTAGTGAGTGCAAAGCCTGTAGGCTCGCCGTCCTCAGGCTGAGTGCAAAAATCGCGCGAGAAAAACGCCGTCAAAAAGGCGACCTCTCTAACGGCGCCGTCCGTATCCAGATATCTCGTCCAGTTATCCTCGGGAACATCGATATTTGAGACGTCGCGCTCCGCTATATTTGCGCTGCTAGTGATGCCGGCGCAACCATAAAAAGCCAGGGCCGCAATAGCCGCTAGAAATAATTTTTTCATCTCGCGTTCGCGTTTAAATTTGATAAAAGCGATCAGTTTTTAGGCGCGGCGCAAACGATATTTGATAGGATTCGCTCCTGTTTTTTAGCGTCGGCGTCTATGACTTTACTCCTAAATTCCGCAGATCGAGCCCGCGTTTGCGTGCTGGCTAGCTTGCCGTCGCTAACGAAAAATTTAAAGTCTAGATTTTTGATCTCGGCGCTTTTGCCCTTTTTCACTCCGATATCCATCAGGGTCGCGAAAAATTCGCTATTGTCGGGGTTTTCTTTATCGTAATAATTAGTCACGGCATGAGCTTTTACCGTCTTGCCCGCCGCAAAACTCTCGCACACGGCGCCCGAGTCCGCGCTAAAAACTACGCTCTCTAATATGCCGCCGCCAAACTGATAAAATTTGACCTTTTTAGCCCCTCTTAGAGTCGCAAGCTCGTTTTTATCGCGCATATTTATGTACTGGTAGCCAAATTTTTCCTTATCGTTAAGCTCCAAAACTATAAACGAAACCCCGTTTTGCGCGTACATATCGCCAAGTTTCAAATTTTGACCGTCTTTTTTTATGAGCGCCATACCGATGATATCGCCGTTTTTTTGCGCGTAAGTTTTGCTTAAATTTTCCGAGAAAAATGCGACATCGCCGACGGTGCCGTCATTTTCTAGATATTTAATCCAGTCCGGTTCAGGCGATACTACGCTAGCAGTTAGATGATCCTGCGAAGGCATGCAGCCGCCCAGCAACGCAGCTAGAGCGGCTATAGATATGAATTTTTTCATTGTTTTTCCTTTTTAGAGAGTAAAATTTGATCATTTGCCGAGGCAAAAGCTGCTAAACATTTCGTCTAAAATTTCGCTTCTCTCAAACGGCTTCGTGATTGACGAGATTTGCTCTATTGCCGCGTTTAGCTCATAAGCAAAAAGCTCGAGCTCGGACCCCGCTAGCAAATTTAACGCTCTTTTTATCGCCTCGCTCGCCGCCTCGCAGCTTGAAATTTGACGAGTGGAATTTAGTAGTATCTCGCTCGTCTCCTGCGCGTCGAGATAGGTTTTTAGATTGCTTACTATCTCGTCCGTTCCTTGTTTTGCGCAGATTTTTATCGGATTTTCGGGGCTTATAAATTTAACGCCGAGGTCGCATTTATTTAGAACGTAAAAAATCTTTTTTTGCGAGTTTTTTAAAAGCTCCAGGATCTCGTTATCCTGCTCGTCCGCCTCCTGCGACGCGTCAAAAACAGCCAGGATGACGTCAGCCTCCTCGATAGCTCGTAGCGAATACGAAATGCCGATCTGCTCGATCTTGCCCGCGTTTTTGCGGATGCCCGCCGTGTCTATAATGCGTACTAGATGAGTGCCGATTTTTAGAGCTTCCTCGATGCTGTCTCTAGTCGTACCCGCCTCGTCGCTGATGATCGCGCGCTCGTAGGACAAAAGCGAGTTTAAGATCGAGCTTTTGCCGACGTTTGGCTTGCCTACTATAGCTATTTTAAAGCCCTCGAGCAACCCTTTTCTACTCTGACTTATGGCGACGATTTTATCTAGTTTGGAGCTATTTTGTTGTAGCATTTGACTGATACTTTCTAGCAGATCAACAGGCAGATCATCGTCGGCGTAGTCTATGCTAGTCTCCACGAATGCCAAAGTTTTTACAAGTTCGGAGCGGATTTCATCAGCAAATTTAGCCAGATCGCCCCTCATCGTGCGGGCGATGATTTTGACGCTATCCTCGCTTTTTGCGTTGATGAGCGAGTTTATCGCCTCGATCTTGCTAAAATCCATCTTGCCGTTTATGAGCGCTCGTTTGCTAAACTCCCCGGCGCGCGCGAGTCTAGCGCCGTTTTTGATGAGCTCGCCCAAGATCAAATTCGCCACCACTAGCCCGCCGTGGAGCTGAAACTCCACCACGTCCTCGCCCGTGAAGCTGTGCGGAGCCTTAAAGTAAATAAGCAAGGCCTCGTCGATGAGCTCGCCTTCGGCGTAAATTTTAGTTAGAGTCGCATAACGCGGGACAAGAGAGGTGATTTTGGTGAGTTTTAGAGCTAGGCCAAGGGCGTCCGCGCCGCTTAGCCTGATGATGGAGATCGAGCCTACGCCGTGTGCGGTGGCGACGGCGGCTATGGTCTCGTTCATTTTTTGATAAAGTCGTTCACGACTACGAACTGCCCGTCGCTATTTGACTTTACGCTTACGTATTTGTCGGGGAATTTTTCGCGCAGTTTTTCAAGGGCGATCTTAACCAAAACGCCGTCTAAAGACTTGGTTTTAGCCTTGCCCGTCTCCTCCACGCGCTCGATTATACCTTTTAGATACTGATCGATCGCGGCTTCTTGATTTTGCAAAAACTGAGCGATCTCAAGGCGCACCGCAAGGCCGTATTTTGAGCTGATCCAATTATAAAGCAAATACGAAATCGCCTTGTAGCGGTAGCCCTCCTTGCCGATGAGCAGCGCCGCATCCTCGCCGTCAAGCTCGACTATCACGGTCTCGTCGTCAAATTTACGCACGTCTATCTTGTTTATAGTAAAGAAATTTCCGCCAAAAAGCTTCTCTACGCCCTGCCTTATCTCAGGCAGGACTTTGTCAATGTCGGCTTTTGGTTTTTGATCTTTTTGTTTTTGAGCCTGCGCTCGATCGGCGCGGGAGTCTTGTTTTTCTTTTTTAGCTAAATTTGGTGCGGCTTGCGTCAAATTTGCATCGCCGACAGATGCCTGCGAGCCTAAATTTTCGCCAGCTGCGGTTTTTTCATCGCCTTCGTAAAAGTCGTTTTTATTAAAGGTATCGATGATCGAGTGATCGAGGATGTTTTTGCTGCTATCTTTTTTAGGTTGTTCTTTTTTGTGCTGCTCTTTTTCTTTTGCCTGAGACTCTTTTTGCGGTTGTGCTTCTTCGGCTTTTGGCTCGCTTACCGCGCTCGTTTCGTTTTGCTTTGCCGCATGATTTTTGTGATGTTCGTGGCGATTTTTATGATTTTTTTTCTTTTCGCTTTTATGATTTTGCTCTTCGCCGGAGTTCTCTTTTTTCTTAAATTCCTTCTTTTTTTCGCCGCCGTTTTCTTTATCCTTATGGGTATT
>CALISV010000211.1 GCA_938041615.1 uncultured Campylobacter sp.
TCCGCACGTGGCTTGGGCGAGCTTTGAGGCTAGAGAGCGGCTCGTAGCGATGATCGCAGAAAATATAAAAGAATTTTTGAAAGGATAAAAATGGCAACTGAGCATAGTTTTGATATAAGCGCGGCGGTCGATATGATGGAGGTCAAAAATGCGCTGGAAACGGCGAAAAAAGAGATCGCGGCGAGATATGATTTTAAGGGGCTTGCGGCTGAAGTAGAGCTAAACGAAAAGGAAAAAATCATCACACTTTTAAGCTCTAGCGACAACAAAATCGACGCGCTAAAAGACATCGTCATCTCAAAACTCATCAAGCGAAACATCCCGCCCGTAGCCGTGACTGAAAGCAAACGCGAAAGTGCCAGCGGCGCAAATTTAAAGGCGACGCTAAAGCTAAACGATACCCTAGGCAGCGAAAATGCAAAGAAAATCACCAAAGCGATCAAGGATGCAAAGCTAAAAGTAACTGCGGCGATCCGCGGCGAAGAGGTGCGTGTGAGCGGCAAAAGTATCGACGATCTGCAGGAGTGTATCAGGCTCGTGAAGGGGCTTAATTTAGAGCTACCGATTAGCTTTAAAAACTTAAAATAGCAGGCATTTTCGCGAGCGCCTTTAAATGAGCTAGAAAAATTTCGCTCCGCAGGCTACATGCCTAGCGCATGCTCAATTTTTCGTCGCAACATTTAAATTCATCTCGCGAAACCGTCGCTTGATTTTTGTATTCAAAATTTGACGTTCGTCAAATTTAACCGTAAATTTAACATATCTAAATTTTAACTCTCAATCTAAAATAAAGAAGGATAAAAAATGGGCTTTTTTAAGAAAATTTTCGGCAAACAAGTCGATCTTGGCGAGCAAATGCCGATTTATTTCGCAAGTAACGAAGAGGACTACATGCAGCGCGCATTCGAGCAGGCGCGCGAGAGTTTTAGGTATTTTTGGCGCGAGCTTTACTGGGAGCGCCACAGAGTCGTACCAGGGCTTGATTTTGCGATGGTTAAAATTTGCTTTTTAGACGTCGTGAACGGCGAGGAAGTGGGTGAGCACATGTGGATAAACGACGTTGATTTTGACGGCGAGACTATCTCTGGCACGCTCGTAAACGAGCCTGACGCCGTGCAAAACGTAAAAAACGGCGACCGCGTGAACGCAAAGATAGACGAGATGAGCGACTGGATGTTTGCAGTGGGCGGACGCGCGTACGGCGGCTTTAGCGTGCAGGCGATGCGTTCACGTATGCAAAAGGGCGAGCTAAAAGAGCATGATAAAGCGTGGGGGCTTGATTTTGGCGATTTTAACGATATTTTAGTCGTTTACGAGCAAAAAGAGCACCCGGAAAATTTGATCGAGCACCCGATGTGTAAAAATATGCGCGAGAAGTTCGAGCAATACGTCAAAGAGAACCAAAGTATCCTCACGGACGCCAATGAGCTCGGATTTACGCAGCTGCACCACGAGGCGCTCGCGGGTAATCTAACGCTCATAAACATACTGCTAGCAAACGGCGCCGACAAAAACGTACGCACAAAAAGCGGTAAAACTGCGGCTGATTTAGCCAAGCAAATGGGTTGGAAGGATATCGTTAAAGCGCTTGCTTAATTTGGTTTTGGGTCAAATTTGACGCTTGGCTAAATTTGGCCTAAATTTAAGAATTCTTGAAATTTATCTTTACGTAGTCGTTTTAGGCTATGCAGTGCCGAAATTTAAAACAACAGCTTCGATTAAAGCTGCACGACCGCTCAAACTGCGTTGGATAAAACTTATTTTTTGAGCTACCTCGGGATAAAATTTAGCGCAGTCTATATAAAAAGATATATAAGCGCAACCGTAAATTTCCACACCGAAATTTACGTTAAATTTATTTAAATAGGCTAGACTAGGCCCTTAAAATTTTATTTTAAGCAAAACCTAAGTAAAATACGCGATAAAAATTAAAAAGAGGAATTAATTGTGGGATTTAAGAATATTATAGAAAAATTTGCAGTAAATTACGCTCATAATTCTATTCAAAAATCACTATACAATGAATTTAACATAGATATTTTGACCACAACTTACACTAAAACTCCAAAAAAAGACAAAAAGTACATGCTCTACGCGCACGTTCCCTTTTGTCACACTTTTTGCCCGTATTGCTCGTTTCACAAGTACCACTACGAGCAGGAACTTGCGAAAATTTACTTTGAAAATTTACGCGAGGAGATGAGGCAGATAAAAGAGGCTGGCTTTGATTTTAGCTCGTTTTACGTGGGCGGCGGCACGACGCTTATCAACGAACCTGAGCTTGAAAAGACGCTTAAGCTTGCAAAAGATCTCTTTAGCATCGAAGATATCTCGGCCGAGAGCGATCCAAACCACATCTCGCCAGAAAGCCTCAGCCGTTTTGACGGGCTTATCGACCGCTTAAGCGTAGGCGTGCAAAGCTTTGATAACGAGACGTTAAAAAGAGTCGGCAGATATGAGAAATTCGGCTCCGCTGAAGAGACGAAAAGAAAGCTTGAGAAGGCTCTGGGCAAGATCCCGGTCATCAGCCTGGATCTCATCTTTAACCTACCAAATCAAACAAAAGAGCAGCTCATAAACGACATAAACGTCGCAAAATCGATCTCTCCGCAGCAGATCACCTTCTATCCGCTCATGAAATCGGAGCTAACGAGAGAGAACATCGCTCGCTCGCTGGGCGTCTCAAACGTCGATAACGAGCGCGAATTTTACGAGATCATCGTGAGCGAATTTGCTAAAAGTGGCTACAGACAAAGCAACGCCTGGGCATTTTCAAATGAAAAAAGCGCAGACCTTCGCGACGAATACGTGGGCTCAAATTTAGAGTACGTGGGTGTGGGCAGCGGTGCATTTAGCTTCCTAGACGGCGAGCTAGTTATAAACGCCTTTAACCTGCTTGACTACGGCAGAAAGGTCAAAGATAGGCAAAGCCCTGTCATCGCAAAATGTGCATTTAGCAAAAAAGAGAGACTAAAATATACGTTTTTAACAAGGCTTTTTGACGGCGCAGTCGATATCAAAGCCTACAACGAACAAAATGACGCAAACATCAACAAAGACCTATTTGTCGAGCTTAGCCTGCTAAAGCTAGTAAACGCGATCTACGAAGAAAACGGCGTTATCAAACCGACGTTTTTTGGCAAATACATCTGCGTCGTGCTCATGCGCGACTTTTATGCAGGCATGGACAAAGTGCGCGCGATATTTAAGGACGATGCTAAGATCAAACGCAGCAAAATTTTGCGCATAATGAGCGAAGACACCGAGCAAAAATTTGATCAAAACATCATTCAGCCGCGAGCCGCTATGTAAATTTGAGTAAATTTGACGCGATTTTACCGTCAAATTTATCTCTCCTGCGAACTGCCTTAAATTTATCGCGAAAATAACCCGCCGCCCAAGCTTGTTTAAATTTAATTTATGCTAAATTTCGCCCAGGAAGCGACCTTGCGGGCGCAAATTTTACCAAAGGCGAAGCGGTGGATACGGATAAATTTTTAAGCGAAATTTGGGGCACTCTTAAGCTATTTTTAGACCCCAAAACGCAAATTCTCGCAGACGAGCGAAGCCTCGCTGTTTTACTCGCGGCGGATGCTGAGAATTTCGATAGATTTATGGCGCTAAAGGAGTTTAGAGATATCCTTCACACGCTTGAGCTAAAGGCCGACATATACAGCCTCCAGTGTGCCCAGCTAGGCGCTATAAACGCTCTAAAATCCGCAAAAATCTCAAAATCAAAACTACTTGCCGCGCTAGAAATCCTGCAAACAGAAAACATAATTTCCGCAGCGCATTTTAGCAGGCTTGCGGCGTTTTTGCAGACTCTCGGCGCGGATTTGACCGCAGGGAACGAGCAAGAGGGCGCAAATTTTAAAAAATCAGACGTCTTTCACCAAAAAATAGACGCGCTAAACGATATCTGCGAGCAAATTTTATCGCTAAACCCGGGTGCGCACGTCGCAAACGCGGCAGCAAAAGCGCGCCAAAAAGCTTGTGAGCTCGAGTTTAACGTCGCGGTCACTGGCGTCATAAATGCGGGCAAATCAACCCTGCTAAACGCGCTGCTGGGCAAAAAAATCCTAGGCGCTTCAAACGTGCCCGAAACCGTAAATTTGACCGTGCTAAAATACTCGCCCGAGCCTTTTGCGAAGGTAAATTTTTGGAGCGAAGCGGAGCTAAAAGAGCTTGGCATAGCGCAAGATCAAGATGGCGAAATAGCCCAAATTTACGGAGGCGCGGGCGTCAAATATGAGGGCGATCCGAGCGAAACGGCGCAAAATTTAAGGGGCAAATTTGACGCGGACGGCGACGAATCAAAAGCCACATTTAAAAGCTCTAGCGCGAGTCAAATTTGCTCCAACCAGCCCGCTAGCAAAACCGTAAAAACTGGCGAGATCAAGCGCTACACTTCGGCGGACTCGAAATACGCTAAATTCGTAAAAAGCGTCGAGCTTTACGAAAATTTGGAGCTTTTAAAGGATAACGTGCGCATCATCGACACGCCCGGCATCGACGACGCGGTGGCTGCGCGCGAGGAGCTGGTGCGGCGATTTATGCGGGAGTGCGACCTCATGGTGCACCTGATGAACGTCTCGCAAAGCGCCACGCAAAAGGATCTGGACTTTATCGTTTCAAGCTTGCAAAACTCGCATGCCGTAAAGCTCGCCGTGTTGCTAACTCACGCGGACGTGCTAAAAGAAGGCGAGCTAAACGAGGTCGCTGCCTACGCCAAAAAGAGCGTCGAGGAGCGCACGCGGGAGCTGGGTATCGGGGCGGAGTTTTTCGCCGTGAGCGCCAAAAGCTACTTTGAGGGCGGGCAAAACAGCGGCGTCGAGGAGTTTAAGCGGTATCTTTACGAGACGCTTTTTGGGCCTAGTAGCCAAAAATCTCGCCTTGGTATCGAGGCCTATAAAAAGGAGCTTGGCCGCGTCTGTGCGCAGTTTGCGGCGGACACGCAAAGCGAGATCTTAAAGCTAGCGGGTTCAAATTTGAGCTTGTCGCAAAAGCTTGCTGAACTAAACGAGCAAAAAGCAGCGCTAGATAGCCGCCTAGAGAACGTAAGAGACGCAGTAAAAGAGGGGCTGGAGCGCCTAGATACGGCTAAAACAGCCGCTAGCTACGAGCTAGGGCTGCGGTCTTTGGCGCAAACGCTAAAGCAGCGCGTCGCAGACGACGTAAACTACGCAGCCGCCAAAAAACAAAAGATCGACCCGCAGCGCCTCTCGCGCATCGCGCAAACTACGATCAAAGACGGCGTCATCGTCCTAATGCGTCAAAACCGCAACGAGATCATGCGGCAAATCACCGCGTGCGCGCAAAATATCGCGCTAAAATTCGGCGAATTTGAGGGTAAAACGGCAGCGGCCGAGGTCTTTAGCATAAACGACTATCTGAGCTCAAAAGGGATAAGCTTAGAGTGCGCCCAGGTCATAGATGCGGTGACTAGCGCGGCAAACTCGGGCGCGCAAAGCGTAGCCGAGGCCGCCAAACTAGCTGCAGAGGAGTTTTTGGGCGCCCGGCGGATCAAAAATTTCGTTTTCGAGCTTAGCGAATTTGAAAAAAGCGAGTTTAAAAAGCAGATCGAAGCCGCGCTAAAAGACCAAGAAAAGGCGCTCGCAACCAGCGAAGAGGCGCTAAAAATTGAGCTTACCGAGCTAGCGAAAACTAGCGGAGCGAGCTCGCAGGAACTGGCGCGCCTAAACTCGCAAAGCGAGGCGATAAATGCTATAAATTTGGAGCTGCAAAGTGTTTGAGGAGTTTATAAGCGCGTATAAAACGCGGTATTTTAAGATATTTTCGGACGATTTTCACGGACGATTTAGGCGGCTGCAAAACGAGCTAACCGAGCCCAAATTTCACCCAAGCGCGGAGCTAGAGCGCGAGCTAAATAAACTCGATCTGTTTTTATCCAGCCCGCTTACGGTCGCTACCCTTGGCCAGTTTTCTAGCGGCAAATCGACGTTTTTAAACGCGCTTTTGGGTAGCGAAATCTTGCCATCAGGTCTAACGCCCGTGACCTCAAAGCCAACTTTTATCAGATACGGCGCCGAGCCGGGACTTAGCGTGCTTTACGAAAACGGCAGAGAGCTGTATCTGGGGGTCGAGGAGATAGGGCGCTTCGTCGATCAGCGCGTGTTTGGCGATGATGTTAGCAGGCTTTGCGTTTACGCGCCCTCGGGGATTTTAAAGCTGGTAAATTTCGTCGATACGCCGGGGCTAAACTCGCTCTCAAAGGCCGACACCGCCGTCACGCACGAGGTGCTAAAAGACGTCGCGGGCGTCATCTGGCTAAGCCTGGCCGACAACGCCGCTCGCGCTAGCGAAGCCGCGCAGATCGAGGAGTTTTTAGCAGATGGGGGCAAAACGGCGATCTGCTTGCTAAATCAAAAAGATAAACTAAGCGCGGACGAGCTTGCGCGCCTCAAAACTCACGTGCAAACTACCTACGGGCGATTTTTCGAGCGTATCATCGCGGTTTCTGCAAAGCAAGCTGTAACGGCGCAGGCAAACGGCGACGCGGCACTTTTGGCGGAGTCAAATTTTAGCGAGGTGATAAGCGCGGTTCATGAGCTTTTTAGTGGCGAAGAGATAAAAGAAAAATTCGTGCGCGAAAAATGCGCTAGGCTGGTTGCCGTAAATGCCGAACAGCACGAAAAAATCGCTAAAATTTACGAAAAAGCGGGCGAGATAATCGCTAAATTTGATGCCGAGCTGGAGTCAAATTTAAGAGCCGTGCAAGAAAATTTTAAACCGAAAATCGAGCTAGCCTTTAACGAGCTAAAACACGTCGCAAAGCTCGTTGCAGACGAGATCCTGGCTAGTTTAAAAAGCGTGAAAAAGTATAAATACGCGCCGCGAAAAACGCTGCTAAAGGGCGAGTATTTTGAAGCTAGCTCGTATGAGGCGGTGGATTTTGACAGCGACGAGGTGTTTTCAAAACTCATCTACAACGACGTAAAATTCGCCAAATTTTTTAGAACGTACAAGCGGAGCTTAAGTGCGTTGCAGGAGGAAATCGGCGCGGCGCTGGATGAAATTTACGAGCGGTTAGAGCGCGAATTTATGATTTATAAATCAGAATTTGAAAACGCGCAAAAGGAGGACGAAACGCACTCCGATACCCTGTTTGCCGACGTTAGGACGTATGCGGGGCAGGTGTATAGGACGTTTTTGCGAGACTATGAGACGGCGAAATTTAAAGGGCTGCAAAAGACGGCGCTGTTTTTTGAAAAGCTAAACCTCAAAGTCGCCGCAAACTACGAAAATGCCGTTAAAATCGCCGTGTATTTTCTAAAAGAAAAGATCGCGGGCTCGATGCGCGCACACGAGCAAAACGGCTTTGCGCTCTTTATCCCGAGCTTTGACGAGGTGCAAGACCGCGTTTTGACGTCGCTAAATTTATACGAATTTGAAAACGAGATGCTCGGCAATGCGTCGTTTTTAAATAAAATTTTATCGGCGTTAAAGAGCGAATTTGTGCAGATAAAGGATGAAAAACTAGCTAAAATCGCAGCTCTATCGGCCGGACACGAGAGGCTAAGGGATGAAATTTTAAAAGCGGGGCGAGGATTTAGCGAGTAACCGCAAAAATCAGACGCTTACCTTTTCGGATACGGAGCAAAGAACGAATCGCAAGCCGCGCAAGCAAAATTTACTGCCTAAAGGATGCGAAAATCTTGATGCTCGTTTTGGTCGCTAGCAAAATGCAGAACAGCAAATTTAAAAAGAAGCCTAAATTTGCCAAATTTGTGCCACGTCCGCCTTTGATGGCATCAGGCGATATTTGATAGCCAGGTTAAAATTTGCTCCCGAACGGATTTTTCGCTATTGCTTTTAAAGCCCGTAAGCTAAATTTACTTTAGCGCCAGCGGTCGCTACCGATACAAATTTTGTCGTCTACTTTGCAGAGTCGTAATTAACCCAAATTAGGGCATTAAAGTTCTCTAGCTCCGGTTTATCGTCTATCGTCTCTACGATGACCCTATATACCCCTGCTGTTAATTTGCCCACGAAAATAGTTCTCGTCGTTCCAAATTTAGCCTCTTCTCCTAGCTTGATAACGCCGTCCAAGATAGTCCTATCGGAATCATTTTTTATGGCCATTAGCTTAAATTTTAGAGAAAAGGGATGATAGACGCGTTTAAACCGATCGTCAAGCAAATATTTTTCTACCA
>CALISV010000212.1 GCA_938041615.1 uncultured Campylobacter sp.
TCAGATAAACATCGATCTGCCGGTGACGGGCGACCTAAACGACCCAGACTTTAAATACGGCGGTATCGTCTGGGAAGCGGTTAAGAAGCTATTTGCCGACATCACGCTGGCTCCGTTTAGATTTTTGGGTAATATGCTAGGGTTAAGCAGCAATGATCTAAATACTATCGACTTTATGCCAGCAAATGCCGAGCTAATCGTATCCGAGCAGGCTAAGATAGCTGATTTTATCAAGCTAACGACGGCAAAACCTAAGATGAAGCTAAGCATCACTCCGGCCTACTCGGACGTGGACGTAACGGCGCTAAAAAACGCGAAACTAAACGAAAAAATCAGTCAAACGATGGCGCAAACGGGCAAGGACTACGCAGGAGCGCTCGCGTCGCTGGCTCCTAAAGAAAAAAGTAGCGACGAAAAGTCGCTGCGGGAGGCTGCGCTAAAAGGCATCGAGGTGAAAAAAGAGCAGCTGCTAGATCTCGCTAACGCAAGAGCTCGGGCTATCAAGGCGGCCCTAGCGCAGGCTGGACTAGCCGAGGATAGGATAGTCGTCAAAAAGCCTGAAAAAACGGATGTCAAGCAAGGCGAATACTCAAGCGTGATGATGGGCGTGGCGGACTAAATTTGCGCGGTTGCGGCCTTTGTCGTATGGTTTTGCTTGATTTTGGGTGCGTAATCGTTTATCCGCTTTGCTTACGCCAAAAGCATCTTGCGGATAAATTTGCAAATTTTACTGGCCCGAACCCGCACTGCGAAAATGCTAAATTTAGCGCTATCTCCGCTTTTAAAATTTCAAAAATCAAATTTAATAAAATTTATACGAATTTCCAATTTCCTCCAAATTTTACGCAAATTTGGAAATTCATCTCAAATTTGGATAGAATTTTGCTTGCGCGATGTAAAATTTACGAAAGGATTTTTATGAAAAATTTTATACTTTTATTTGCAGTGTTCCTTTTTACGGGATGCTTCGGGCTTTTCGAGAGCTCGCCGGAGGTCGCTCAAACTAGCGAAGGCAACGCCAAAGGCTACAAAGAAGTGATGCGCATCAAAGCAGACTGCTCCTCGTGCGCTAGCGGCGGTCAGGATATCAAGATAAACGGCACGGACTACACCAGCGACGTCGCGATAAAATGCTGCATCGCTCAAAGCAGGATCGACACTAGCGCTGCTATCAAAAAAGTCTATATCCACAAAATAGCCGACGAAAGAGCAGCGGATAGCGGCATAAAATTTATCTCCAAAAACGGCGCGAAAATGCTCTATCCAAAAGAGCGTCTTGAGAGACTTTTTCATCTTTTCTTACAAGACGAGCTGCTAAACCGCGGCATCATGGTCGTGGATAGCCAGACCTCGCCGTACACGTACCGCGTGGATTTTGCATTTACCGACTACGCAGCGTCGTATAGCGAGCCGTCGCAGTATCTAAGCGCGGCGATGAAGGGCAAACTAGGCGTCAAAAACATAAATAAAACCCGCGTACTAAACATCTCCACCAGACAAGACGTGCGCAAGCTTGAGGCCGAGGATACGCAGGACTTTAATCTCTACGTCTACCTTCTCGTTAAACAAGCTGCCAACAAAGCTGCCGAAGAGATATCAAAACTATAAAGGAAAAATATGAAAAAATTAGTTTTTTACGCCATTGCCGCCGCGCTTTTTGCCGCGGTCATGAGCGGATGTTCGCAGCGCAGCTCGGTGTTAAATTTAACCCCGTATCAATCAACCTCAAACCAGATGGGCTACCAAAAAAATATCCGCATAAATAGCATCGAGGACGCTCGCGCCAACAAAAGCATAGTCGCCACTATCACGGGCAGCAACGGTGACGTCAAAGAGTACGTCACGCTACAAAACAGCATCGAGGGCTGGCTGCAAGACGGTCTTAGCACCGAACTTAAGCGCCTAGGAGCAAATTTGAGCGACTTTGGCGATATCGTCGTGGACGTGAGGATCGTCGAGCTTAAAGCAAATCTAAGCGGCTACTCCACCGACAACCTAAAAGGCTCGGCAAAGCTTGCGATAACGGTGCACAGAGGCGATCAGACCATCACCAAAAACGTCTCGCAGGAGCAGACCAAATTTGCCCCGATTCACACGAGCGGCGCGTTTAAGAGCTTCTTTGACGAACTACTACAAGACATCGTAAAACGCGCGGCAATCCAAATTCTAAAAAGCTGATGAGATGCGCTAACTGCGGGCATCTGAGTCTGGGCGTGATCTGTCAAATTTGCAAAGATCACCTGCTCTCCTCGCCCGCAAGGACGCGCGTTTTGGACGGCGATTTTAAAATTTACAGCTTTTTTGACTACTCCGAAGTTAAAAATTTACTCCACTCAAAGCACCTATTTCACGGCTCTTTCGTCTACGGCGCGCTTGCAAATTTGAGTTTTAAGATTTTTGCACGCAAATTTAGCTTCGGCTCGCCCGTAAACGCCGTACCTATCGATGACAAAACGACTAGCGGCTACTCGCATACGGCGATTTTGGCTCGCGCGTTAAAAAGCGCGGAAATCCATCCGCTTTACGCCTGCTTGCACGCGGACTCAAACGTCAGCTATCACGGCAAAGACCTCGCCTTTCGCCTAAAAAATCCGCGAAATTTTAAGCTCTTAAAAACGCCTAAATTCCCAGTTATCTTGATAGATGATATCGTGACGACGGGCACGACGATAGACGAAGCTAGACGGACGCTGCAAAAAGCCGGCTGCGAGGTGCTTTTCGCACTCACGCTTGCGGATGCGAGGTATTAAAATTTGACTCAATCAGGGCAAAATGCGGGCGCAAATTTAGCATTTTAAAACAATTCTCAAACATCCCCAAATTTCGGTCAAATTTAACCTCATCTGGCCGCAAGAAAACATATCCATTTAGCAAGTTTTTATCAAATTTAAGCTAAAATCGGCAAGTAAATTTTAAGGATAAAAATGGAAGAAAATCTACTCAATCAAAATCAAGACATCCAAACCGTCGACATCGAAGAGTCGATAAAAACGAGCTACCTCGACTACTCGATGAGCGTCATCGTCGGTCGCGCCCTGCCTGATGTCAGAGACGGCCTAAAGCCCGTTCATAGACGTATCCTATACGCGATGAACAACCTAGGAGTCGGTAGCCGTAGCCCGTATATGAAATCCGCGCGTATTGTTGGCGAGACTATGGGTAAATATCACCCGCACGGCAATCTAGCCATCTACGATGCGCTCGTGCGTATGGCGCAGAAATTTTCCATGCGCTATCCGACTGTCGACGGCCAAGGAAACTTCGGCTCCATCGACGGCGACGGCGCAGCAGCAGAGCGTTATACCGAAGCTAGGATGACTAATCTCACCGAAGAAATCTTACGCGATATCGAAAAAGACACGGTTGATTTTATCCCAAACTACGACGACAGAGAGACCGAGCCCGACGTCCTGCCTAGCCGCGTGCCAAATTTGCTTCTAAACGGCTCTAGCGGTATCGCCGTCGGTATGGCGACGAATATCCCGCCGCACAGCCTTGACGAGCTAATCGACGGGCTTTTACTCGTACTTGAAAATAAAAACGCGACGCTAGAAGAGGTGATGCAGTACATAAAAGGGCCGGATTTCCCGACTGGCGGGATAATATTTGGCAAAAAAGGCATCATCGAGGCCTACCGCACGGGACGCGGCCGCGTAAAACTACGCGCCAAAACCCATATCGAAAAAAAGCCGAACAAAGACGTCATCGTCGTAGACGAGCTGCCGTATCAGACGAACAAAGCCCGCCTCATCGAGCAGATCGCCGAGCTGGTTAAAGAAAAACAGATCGAAGGCATCAGCGAAGTGCGCGACGAGTCCGATAAAGACGGCATCCGCGTCGTCATCGAGCTAAAACGCGACGCGATGAGCGACATCGTGCTAAATAACCTATTTAAATCAACCACGATGGAGAGCACTTTTGGCGTTATTATGCTTGCTATTAATAACAAAGAGCCAAAGGTATTTAACCTTATCGAGCTACTTAAGCTATTTTTAAATCACAGAAAAACAGTCATCATTAGAAGGACGATATTCGAGCTTGAAAAAGCGCGCGCAAGAGCCCACATCTTAGAGGGTCTAAAGATCGCACTTGATAACATCGACGAGGTGATCGAGCTTATTAGAAATAGTGCTGATACAGCCGTTGCTAGAGAAGGCTTGATGAGCAAATTTAACCTCTCAGAGCTTCAAGCAAACGCTATCCTTGATATGCGTTTAAGCAAGCTTACAGGCCTAGAGAGAGAAAAACTAGAGGCCGAGCTAGCTGAGCTTATGGCTGAGATCGCAAGACTTGATGAAATTTTAAAGAGCGAAACCTTGCTAGAAAAACTAATCAAAGACGAGCTGCTTGAGATAAAAAATAAATTTAAAGTGCCGCGCATCACCGAGATCGTGGATGATTACGACGATATCGACATCGAGGACCTCATCCCTAACGAAAACATGGTCGTAACTATCACGCACCGAGGCTACATCAAGCGCGTGCCGAGCAAGCAGTACGAGAAGCAAAAACGCGGCGGTAAGGGCAAGGTCGCGGTAACCACGTACGACGACGACTTCATCGAGAGCTTCTTTACGAGCAACACTCACGATACGCTGATGTTCGTGACCGACCGCGGACAGCTTTATTGGCTCAAAGTTTATAAAATCCCTGAAGGAAGCCGCACGGCAAAAGGCAAAGCGGTAGTAAATCTCATCCAGCTACAGCCTGATGAAAAGATCAAGGCGATCATCCCGACGACCGATTTTGCCCAGAGTAAATCGCTCGCGTTTTTCACTAAAAACGGCATCGTAAAACGCACAAATTTAAGTGAGTTTAAAAATATCCGCTCAGTTGGCGTAAGAGCGATCAGTCTTGACGAGAACGACGAGCTTGTAACTGCGCTCATTGCTCAAACATACGATGATATGCCGGTCACTGACCCTGAAAATGAGCTAAGCGTAGAGAGCGAAGTGCTTGAGATAGAAGAGATACAAAACGAGATTGATGAAGATAGTGCAAACGCCGAAGAGGACGCAAACTCAGGCGATGAGACAATGCTATTTGTAGTTACCAAAAAGGGCATGTGTCTTAAATTTAAGATCAGCAAAGTTCGCCAAATGGGTAGAACGGCACGCGGCGTAACTGGTATCAAATTTAAAGAGCCAGGCGACGAGGTCGTAGGTGCTGCGGTCATCGAAAGCAATGACCAAGAAATTTTAAGCATATCTCAAAAAGGTATCGGCAAGCGAACAACCGCTGATGAGTACCGCTTGACAAATCGTGGTGGCAAAGGCGTCATCTGCATGAAGCTAACAAGCAGAACAGGCGATCTAGTGGGCGTTGTGATGGTTGATGAAGAGCAAGATCTTATGGCTCTAACATCAAGCGGTAAGATGATAAGAGTCGATATGCAAAGCATCCGCAAAGCAGGACGTAACACAAGCGGCGTGATCGTCGTAAATGTCGATGGCGATGATGTTGTAAGCATCGCAAGATGCCCTAAGGCAGATGATGGCGAAGATGAGGACGAAGCACCAAGCGAAGATATGGGGCTTTTGGAATAAAATTTGCTGTTAAATTTTAAATAAAAGCATAAAAAAGGTTGTTTATGAAGATTAAAATTTTGTTTTTTGCTGTGATGGTGGCGCTTTTTAGTGGCTGCACATTTAATGGCTTTATGGGCGAGCCAACAAACACATCAAACCGCAACGTAGTCATCCAAAAGGTCGATAAAGACGATCTTAGAGAGGTGATGAAAAAAGAGAAGATGATATATGATAGCGCTCCAAGAGAGACTACATTTAGAGCCACAGGCGAGGGGATAGCTCCGCTAAATTCGCTCTCGTACGCTCAGTCGGTTACTCTTGCAAAAAGAGCAGCGATGGCTGATGCTTATTCGCAGCTTGCAGGTAAGCTTTACGGCGTAAAGATCAATGCTGAAGATACCGTTAGAGATGCGATGCTAAACGACTCATCTATCACTTCAAAGGTTCAAGGTCTTGTCAAAAACGCAAGGATCGTGAATGAAAATTTCAAAGACGGGCTTTATAAGGTAAATATGGAGCTTAAGATAGACGAAGATAAGTGGCGAGAAGTCTTTTCTTACTAACGATACTTTTAAATTTCGCCTTTTGCCTGGAGGAGTTTATCTTCT
>CALISV010000213.1 GCA_938041615.1 uncultured Campylobacter sp.
TAAAATCTCATCCGGGCTTAAATTTAACGACCAAATCCCAAGTACCGCAAAAAACAAGACCCCGAGCGAAAACGGCGCCCAGCTTGCTAAAATCGCTCTCTCAAACAAGCTTTTACGCGCCGCAGGGTCGCGCCGGGATTTCACGCTCTGCGATTCTTTTTCGTTCATCGTTTTCCTTAAATTTATCCGTATTTTAAAGCGCGCTAAAAAATCAACCGTCAAATTTAACGGCGACCGCGCGGTTGGTTTCGGCAGTCAAATTTGATCAAATTTCGCCACAGCGTCCGCTCAAATTTCACCCGCCATGCAACAAAATTTGCTCTAAATTTAGCATAAATTTGACGCAGCTACGACCAAATTTAGCCGCAGGTAAACCGTCAAATTTAACCTAAATCAGCGCGATGTTGTCGATATGCAGCGCCTCGTCCTCGTATTTGTAGCCAAGAACCGCCTCGATCTCCTCGCTCTTGCGCCCTTTTATGAGGGCTAGCTCGGCCGATGAGTAGTTTGTTATACCGCGAGCTAGCGTCTGGCCGCCTGCGTCTTTGATAGCCAGCGTTTCGCCGCGCTCAAACTCGCCCACGACCTCGCGGATACCGACTGCTAGCAGGCTTTTGCCCTCTTTTAGCGCCTTTGCCGCGCCTGCGTCGATAGCAACCGAGCCCTTGTGCGCGGCGGAGTAGGCGAGCCAGTATTTACGCGAATTTATCCTATTTTTGCCCGCCAAAAATAGCGTCCCGACCTCGCAGCCCTGCACCGCTCGCACGATATTTCGCGGGTCGGAGCCGTTTGCGATGATGAGGTGAGTGCCGTTTTTGGTCGCCATTTCGGCTGCGGTTATTTTGGTGCGCATGCCGCCGGTGCCAAATTTGCTGCCCTCCGCACCCGCAGCCGCTCTAATGCTATCATCTAAATTTTCGACCAAATTTATAAATTTAGCGTCCGTAAAAACGCTTGGATTTTTATCGTATAGCCCGTCGATATCGGTCAAAATCACGAGCAAATCGGCCTCGATTAGCCCCGCAACCAGCGCGCTTAGCGTGTCGTTGTCGCCGACTTTTACGCCCCTTATTCCCTCGCCCACGACGGGGTCGTTTTCGTTGATGACGGGGATGATTTTTTTGGCAAGCAAGGAGCGTAGGACGCTGCGCATATTTAGGTAGCGGCGGCGGTCGCTAAAGTCGTCCTTGGTTAGCAGTAGCTGCGCGATCGTCTTGCCGTGCGCCCAAAATAAAATTTGATAAAGATGGATGAGCGAGACCTGCCCGATGGCGGCCAGAGCTTGCTTTTCGACGATGGATTTTGGCTTGTGCGCGAGCTTCATCTGCCCCATGCCCGCACCCACGGCGCCCGAGGTTACGAAGACCACTTCGGCGTTTTCGTTTAGCTCGCTCAAATTTGCCACGATTTGCTTGATTTTGTCCTCGTTTAGCGAGCCGTCCGCGTTTGCCAGCGTTGAGGTGCCGACCTTTACGACGATGCGTTTTACGCCGCCTAGAAGCTCTTTTCTGTCCATTTTGTCGCTCCGAAATTTTTGAAAATTATACCCAAAACGGCTTATTTTAAATTTTATGTTTTTGTAGCCCTACAGTAATATTAATTTAAATTTCATCATACTAGGCTATAATGACTAAGCTAAATTTACCTTCGCAAAAGGAGCTTTTATGAAATTTCTACTCGGCTTTTTGCTAGCACTTAGCTTGGCCTTCGGCGGCGAGTTTAGTATCAAAGATATGCGCGGCGCGGAGGTCAAGATCGCCTCTCCGCTTGAAAGAGTCGCTACGATAGACGACGGGTTTGTAGAGAGCGTCATGACGCATCTTGGCGTGATCGACAAAGTAAAGCTCATCGGCTCGTGGTCTATGAAGCGAGACTACAAATACGACTTCACCACCAAAGCGGGCGAAGCTTACACCCTTCGCGGATGGAACGTCATGAAGTATCTGCATCCGTGGCTAAATGACCTTCCGTGCGTAAATTCGCCGCAAGGAAACGTCATAAATTTCGAGGCCTTAGCAAACGAAAATCCGCAGCTAGTGATCCTTCGTATCGGAGACTGCACGCTGCGCGGCTCAAATAAAGACGCCGTAGAAAAAACGATCGCCACTATCGAGGCTCTGGGGATACCTCTTGCGGTGATCTATGCTCCAAGAGGCGCTGAAATCGCAACGATGCAAGAGGAGATGCGAGTGCTAGGAGAGATATTTGGGCAAAAGGACAAGGCTCTAAAGCTCTTTGAATACCTCGATAAAACCCAAAAACTCGTGCAGGAGCGCACGGCAAATTTAAAAGACGATGAAAAGGTCAGCATGCTCTACATGGGGCTTAATCCAAACATCCGCAAAAACGGCGGCGTGGCGAGCGCTTACGGCGTAAATACCCCCGAATCCTTCATCATCGAAAATATCGCGGGCGCTAAAAATGCATTTAGAGGCGACGGCTCAAACGTGATCTTAAGCACCGAGCAGCTTTACGCGATAGATCCCGACGTCATCGTGCTGCCGACCTCAAACGGCTACCATCCCGCAAGCGAGCTTTTGAACTCGGCAGACTTTGAAAAGCTAGAGGAGCTAAAAGCGATCAAAAACAAGCGCGTTTACGCCATGCCGTGGTCGCCGATGAACTGCGCGCGCCGCGTGGAGTACCCGATAGATATCCTAATAATCGCAAAAGCGGCCTATCCGCAGCTCTTTTCGGACATCAAGGTTCATAAATTCGTCCTTGATTTTTACAAAGACGTTTACGGCGTGAGCGAGGAGCAGGCAAAGGCGCTTAGAAGCGAGCAAATTTTAGACTGGACGGTAGAGAATGACTTTTAAGCCCGGCGCTTTTAAGTCAAATTTACTATTTTTATTCGTTCTTTTGGGCGCGCTTTTGCTCTGTATGATCGCGGCGCTCATGCTCGGGGACTATAAAATTTCGATCGCTAAAATTTTGGACGTTTTAAATTTGAAAATTTTTGACATCCCCACCGCAGGCATCTCTAAGATGGATCAAACAGTCATCTTTGAAATCAGAATGCCTAGAATTTTAACCGCCGTGATAGTGGGTTTCGCGCTTTCAAACGCGGGCGCGATATATCAGGCCTGCTTTAAAAACCCGCTCGTGGAGCCCTTTATACTGGGAGCTAGCTCGGGCGCGGCCCTGGGCGCGGCGCTAGCTATACTATTTTCGGGCATATTTTTTAATATCGCTCTAAGCGCGTTTGCTTTTTCGTTTTTTGCGGTGTTTTTGTCCTACACGCTCGCAAAAAACGGCGGCATAGTGCCCGTGGTGGGGCTTATTTTATCGGGCGTCATCGTAAGCTCGATATTTTCGGCGTGCGTATCGATCGTAAAATACGTAAGCGAGGACGCTCAGCTAAGAGAGATCACCTTTTGGATGATGGGTGGGCTATACTACTCCAAATGGCAAAGCCTAGGCGAGATCGCCTCGGTCACTGGAGTTTGCTTTTTGGCGCTTTGCACGCTTGCACGGAAGTTAAATTTACTAAGCCTAGGCGATGATCAGGCAAGAAGCCTCGGCATAAATCCCGAAAAATACAAGCTCATATTTATAACGATCGCTACCTTGATGACCGCCGTGTGCGTGGCAAACGTGGGCATCATCGCGTGGATCGGGCTCATCATGCCTCACGTCGCGCGCCTCATAAGCGGCCCTGATAACAGATGGGTGCTGCCGCTATCGGGGCTCATAGGCGCGCTGTATCTACTCGTATGCGACACGCTCGCGCGCACGGTAGCGATGGCCGAGATCCCCGTGGGCATCATAACCTCTTTGGTGGGCGCGCCCTTTCTCATCGCGCTTTTAAGAAGCAAGGCAAAGGAGCTGCTAAAATGATACTGCAAACGAAAAATTTATCCTTTAGCTACGGCGGATTTGGCCTCGAAGACGTAAGCATCGAGATCAAAAGAGGCAGCATATGCGGGCTTTTGGGCACTAACGGCAGCGGCAAGAGTACGTTTTTTAACTGCTGTATGAAATTTCTAAGTATCAAAGGCGGCGAAATTTACGTAGATTCGCAAAACACGAAGCACAAAAGCCCCGCGTGGATGGCTAAAAACATCGCCTACGTCGCGCAGCATACCGAGCTGCATTTTCCGTTTTTCGTTAGAGACATCGTCCTAATGGGGCGCTCCACGCACGTAAAGAGCCTGTTTGGTTTTAGCAAAGAGGACAAAAGGGCGGTGAGCGAGGCGATGGAGTTTATCGGTATCTCGCATCTAGCCGATAAAAAGATGAACGAGCTTAGCGGCGGGCAGCGACAGCTCGTTTTTATCGCTAGGGCGCTCGCACAGGATACGCCGCTCATCTTGCTTGACGAGCCGACGTCCGCGCTTGATTTTAAAAACTAGATCACGCTTTGGAAAATTTTAAAAAAGATCGCTGCGGGCGGCAAAACGATCGTCATCTGTACGCACGAGCCAAACCACATCCTTTGGTTTTGCGACGAAGTGATAGTTTTCCGCGATGGGCGAATCGTCTCAAAAGGCAGCGTCGCGCAGGTTTTAAACGACGAGCTGCTGGCTAAAATTTACGGCGACGTCTGCACCTTTGAAAGGCTCGCGCAAAAAGAGGTAATCCTGCCTAAGCTGTAGCTACTCCTCCAAACTATACCCGATACTGCGCACGGTTTTTATTAGCTCAAAAGGCAGCTTCGCGCGTAGCTGACGCACGAGCGAGCGTAGGCGATCGGACGAGACGTTTTCGTCCTTATAGATACTCCACTCAAGCTCCTGGATCGTTACTACGTGCGGGGCGTTTTTAGCCAAAATTTCTAAAAACAACCCCTCTTTTTTGCCCAGCATTATACTTGTGCCGTTTATGTGCAGAGTGAGGCTGTTTTTGTCGTATATAGCGCCATTTTTTAGCTCAAATTTACTCCCGAGCAAAATTCGGCAGTTTCTAAATACCCGAAACAAAAACTCCTCGGGCAAAAAAGGCTTTACCATAAAATCGTCGTATTTGGCGTAGTAAATTTTCTTATAAAGCGTAGGAATGGCCTTATCTATAAGGATCATAACGGGAGTTAAGCTTCCGTTATCTCGCAGAAATTTGACCGAGTCGAAATTTGCTAGATCCTTCGTCTTTACGTCGATGACGTAAAAGATGTAGCGGTTGCCGTTGTAATAATCCTCTTTTAGCTCGCTTAAATTTTCAAAGCGAACTATGCGGATGTTAAAGCGGTAAAGCGCGGCGTTGAGGTTTAGCTGCATCTGAGCGTCGTCGCTAACGAGTAAAATTTTTTTCATTTTAGCCTACTTTTTTGTGACGTTATCCTCTTTGTTTTTTACCTTCGGCCCCACATAATCCTCCCCAAAATAAGCCTTCTTTATCTCTTCTTTTTTGATTGCGGCTTTCTTTTCGTAGATTTTGTATTCAGGCTTCCAGTAGTTTAGCATGTTGTTTAGCCCGCTGTGGCCTACCTCGGCGTGACAGCTAGCGCAGGTTAGTTGCTTATCGGTATTTAGCAAGCTTTGATAGTGAGCGTGCATCTTTTGAGCTTGCGGACTTGTTAGTTTATTATCCACCAAATTCGTATGGCAGCTAACGCAACCGTTATCAAATACGAAGTGCTCTCTTTTCTCTCTGTTTTTATGCCAGTCTATAGCCTCCGGGTCTTTAAAGAAATGAATATATCCTTCCATGAGTCCGTTTTTAGCTTTAGTTAAAACGTATTTAGCCAGGTTATCATGAGGTATGTGGCAGTCTACGCATTTAGCCCTTACTCCGCTTTTACCTTTACCGCTATGCACGTCGTTACTATAAGCTATAACCATAGGATCCATCTCGTGGCACACTACGCAAAACTTCTCTCCGCTAGTTTCTTCTAGGGCGTAATGCACGGGAAGTACGACTAAAAACCCTATAATGCCGCTTACTAATATAATAAGCGCTAGTACTTTCTTTGAAATTTTCATGGCGTTACCCCCATCCATTGCGGAACTTCGTGTTCGTGGCACTCCGTGCACATATTGGTTGATTTTTTATGCTCGTTGTGGCACTCGTCGCAGTATAGCGTAGGGCCGTCGTGAACCGAGTTGTGGGGATTTGCTTTTAGCAGATCCATGTATTCTAGTCTTTTAGCTATCTTTTTCTTGTCGCCGTGACAGGATATACAGCCTTTATCGCCGATAGATTTAAATTTACTAGCGTCGTTTCCTTGTCCTTCGTGACAATCAAGACAGGTGAAGCTTAGCTTTTCGTGATGAGGCTTTAAAGGGTGTTTGGCTCGCAGCTCGTCGGTGACGTTAAGATCTACTAAAGACGTTATCTTTGCACTTGGGGCACCTGCGCTAAATGCAAAAGAGCATAGTAGCATAGATGCGCACAAGGCGAGAAACGCTTTGTGTTTCATGCGAATTCCTTTCTATGAGGATTTAAAGAGACACGTTCTCTTTGCCTTTAAATTTGAGGGACAAATTTTGTTTTCTAATTTTAACTCTTTACGTAAAAAACAACCATTGAAGGTTGTTTTTTACTTTGTTGTAAAGGGGGTGGGGGCTTGAATGGCGAAGTCGTTCCCCACACCCTTTAATCCCCCTCCCCCTACGACGCTTTTAAGGTGGCGACATAGCTTTGCTGAGGCAAAGCGTCGCGGTTTTGGGAGTAATTTTTACAAATTTA
>CALISV010000214.1 GCA_938041615.1 uncultured Campylobacter sp.
AATTTTAACTTCGGCAAGGAACAAAATTTTAAAAATGCCAAACGGCAAGAAATTTACGAGATCGTAAAAGAGGCGCAAGCTCTGGCGATCGCGGCGGTTATGCCCGGCAAAAAGGCGCGCGAGATCGACGCGGCGGCTAGGGATTTTATTGCAAGGCATGGTTACGGCGAGGCGTTTTTTCACAGCACGGGACACGGCGTCGGAGTCGATATCCACGAGCTTCCGTTTATCTCAAAGCGCGGAGATACCGTGCTAAAAGAGGGGATGGTCTTTAGCGTGGAGCCGGGGATTTACTTGCCCGGCGAGTTTGGCGTGCGCATCGAGGACGTCGTGGTCGTGCGCGAAAACGGGGCTGAAATTTTATGAGGGTAGCGGGGGCGAGACGGTTTGATAAATGCCTCTTTTTCCCGAAGGTTTTTGATTTTAGACCGGGCTTTAAAAATAGCGTTATTTTGGGGCTGGGTGGTAATATCGGCGACGTAAAAAAGCGCTTTTGTCGGCTGCATTTTAAACTCAGCCGAGACAGTAGGTTTCACGTCGTAGAAAACTCGGTGCTCCTTATCAACGAGGCGTTTGGGTTTAAAGCGCAGGCTGATTTCACAAACGCCGTAATGCTTGTGCAAACGAGCCTTGCTGCGAGGCAAATTTTAAAAATAACGGCAAATTTGGAAAGGCGTTTCGGACGCGTGAGAAGCTTTAAAAACGCGCCCAGAACGCTTGATATAGACATTTTGTATTTTAGCGGACGAAACAGAAACGACGTGCGGCTGGCGCTACCGCATCCGGGCGCAAAAAATAGAATCAGCGTGATTTTGCCGCTTGGGACGATGAAGCGCGTCTATAAAAGCAGAGTGAGATTTTAAAATTTAGCGGCTGCAAAGCCTAAATTTGAAGCGGGAACAGAAAATGCATAGCCTTTGCCGCGACGATTTGGGCTAAAGGCGGCGAAATTTAGCGAGAAACGAAGGAGAAGATTTGGCGACGAAGTTTTATACGTTTACCGGCGAGAGCAGTATGGAGGCGCTAAAAAAGGCGCAGGCTCAGTGCGGCGAGAGGGCGATCTTGGTAACGACGAAGCAAATCCAGCCAAAGACGATAAACAAAAAGCCGCTTTATGAAATTTTGGTCAGCGTCGAAGAGGACGCGAGCGAGCAGAAAAAAAATCAGCCTCAAAAGCAAAATTTAAAGGGCTACGAGGAGTTTTTGCGTGCTCAAACGTCAAAAGAAGAAAGACCGCAAAAGATTATTTTAGACGAGCGCGAGCTTTTTAGAGCCGAGCAGCAAAACGCCAAAGCGGCGGCAAATTTGACGCAAAACTCCGCAAGAACCGCTCCAGCTAATCAAAACTACAAAACCGCTCAAAACAGCGGTGAGGACATACTCCTAAACATCTCAAAAGCCGCAAAAGAGATAAGCCAGATAGCAAATATCGAAACCGCGCCCGGCCGTCAGGATCAAATTTACGACAAAAAGATCGACGACGTCGCAAGGCAAGTAAGTATGCTAAGCGAAAAAGTAAATATGATAGCCGATATGTTCTGGGAGGAGCGAGCGAGCGCCAGAAACAACCTAATCATACCGCCAGAGTTTGCCGGCATCTACAAAGATGCCAAAAATAGCGGCATGAAAGAGGAGCACCTAGAGCAGATAATGAAAATAACCGCGGAAAATATGTCGCCTCAGATGAAGGCTAATCCGACTGCGGTGAGGAGATATTTTAGCTCGCTGCTTAGAAAGATGCTGCCGTGCAGAAGCGAAGAGGACAATAGAAAACAAAAGATCATGATGCTGGTTGGACCCACCGGAGTGGGTAAAACCACGACTCTAGCCAAGCTTGCGGCGAGATTTGCCTACGGCGAGGGCAGACGCGCAAAAACTGGCATCATCACGCTTGATACCTACCGTATCGGCGCGGTCGAACAGCTATTTCAATACGCAAAGATGATGAAGCTACCGATCCTTGACGTTATCGAGGTCGAGGACTTTAAAAACGCGCTAAAGCAGCTAAATCACTGCGAAGTGATCCTCATAGACACCACGGGCAGCTCGCAGTACGATAAAGAAAAGCTAGCTAGGCTTGAAATGTTTTTAAAGCATAGCGACGCACAAATAGACGTAAATTTGGTGCTTTCTGCGGGCTCAAAGATTGATGATATGCTTGAAATTTACAACGGTTTTAGCTTCCTTGACATCGACACGCTGATCATCACCAAATTTGACGAAACCAAAATTTTCGGTAACGTATTTTCGCTAGTTTATGAGATAAATAAACCCGTTAGCTTCTTTTGCCTAGGACAAGAGGTTCCCGACGACATCATGGTAGCAAAAAGCGAGTTTTTGGTCGATTGCCTCTTGCAAGGGTTTAATAAGGATAAAAAATGAACACTCAAGCCGAGAAATTAAAAGATATAGTAGCCTCTAGATCAAATGCGAAAAACACGCGCTTCATCGCCGTAACTAGCGGCAAAGGCGGCGTGGGCAAGAGCACCATAAGCGCAAATTTGGCAAATATCCTCGCTAGAAATGGTTACAAAGTCGCGCTTTTTGACGCGGATATTGGGCTGGCAAATTTAGATGTCATCTTAAATGTACGCATTAGTAAAAATTTGCTCCACGTGTTAAAAGGCGAGTGCTCGCTAAAGGATATCTTGATCGAGGTAAAACCGAATTTGACGCTGATTCCCGGCGAAAGCGGAGACGAGATACTTAAATTTAACAACCAATTTTTATACGAGCGCTTTTTCGAGGAGTCATCGAGCCTCGACGATCTTGATTTTATCATCATCGACACAGGCGCTGGCATCGGCGGAAACACTCAGCTGTTTTTGGAGGCGGCAGACGAGGTTATAGTAGTCACCGTGCCCGATCCCGCCGCGATAACCGACGCCTACGCCGTCATCAAAATTACCTCGAAAAATAAAGACAACCTACTTATGCTTTTTAATATGGTGAGGAGCGAAAAGGAGGCGGTTAGGATATTTGAGCATGTGCGAAAAGTAGCCAGGGCAAATATCGAAAATCCGCTAAATTTGGAGTTTTTAGGCGCTATTAGCGAGGATAAAAGCGTCTCAAAGAGCATAAAACAGCGTACGCTTTTTACCGACGATAGCGAATTTTGTCTGCCGAGCTTGGAGTTAAATCAGATAGCTCAAAGACTTATTTCGAGATTGGAACAAAAAGTGCTTAAAGATAGTCAAGTCAATAGCTTTAGCGCCTTTTTTAGGCGCATGATTGAGCAATTTTAAATTTAGGATTTAGTTTTGAAAGCGGAAAATTTTATAGCATTTTTTACTGTTTGCGGATTTTTTACGGGAGTCGTTTTTTCGGCGTTGAAGTTAAGCGACCCGATACAGATGTTGCTTTATACTTTCGTGATTACGTTTTTCTTTTATCTCGTGATTCACGTTATCATAATGAACTATATCGACGTAAGATTATCTCTTAAAAAGAGATTTGATAAAGAGCAATACGAGCAAACAGCTGATTATCTTATCGGCGAACTAGCTCTTAGAGAAAAGCGTATAGATAATATATTAAGTAAGCTAGCTAGCGAAAATATCCTAATAAAACAAGCGCTAGGCAAAAATGGCGAAAGAAATGCAAAAGCCGCATAATCCTTATGCCTCAAATTTAAAAAAAGAACAAGACGAGGTCGTGCTAGCCTACACGCCCGCTCTTCGCGCGATGGCTTTTAGGCTAAAGGAGCGTTTGCCCGCTCATATCGACGTTAGCGACCTGATCGGCGCTGGGCTGGAGGAGATGGTAAAGCTCTCTAGAAAATACGACAAAGAGCAAAACGACTCCTTTTGGGGCTACGCGCAAAAGCGAGTTTACGGCGCGATGCTTGATTTTTTGCGCGGACTTGACGTGGTTAGCCGCTCGGACCGTACTTTGGTAAAGTCTATCGAGGCTTTAGTGAATGAGTATTTTAATAAATTTGAGTGCGAACCCGACGATGCGTATATTGCAGGAAAGCTAGGTATCGACGTAGAAAAAGTAAGCGAAGCAAGAAATGTGAGTGCCGTCGTCGCCGTCCTAAACATCGACGATCAAATGGAGCTAATGAGCGAGGAGAATACGCTAGAACGGGTCGAAAAAGAGGATTTGATAGAAAAGATAACTCAAATTTTAAACGAATTTGAGGAGCGCGATCAGCTCATCGTACAGCTTTATTATTACGAAGAGCTGAGTTTAAAGGAGATCAGCGAAATTTTGCAGATCACCGAGAGTAGGATCTCGCAGATCCATAAGCGCTTGATGGAAAAAATAAGAAAAAAGCTTGAGGGTAAATAATGGCGGACATTTTAAGTCAAGAAGAGATAGACGCGCTACTAGAAGTCGTGGACGACGACGATGCTAGCGAATCTATCGGCGAAAAATCAAAAAAAGAAGAACAGCAGCAAGTAATAATTTACGATTTTAAACGCCCAAACCGCGTCAGCAAGGAACAACTGCGCGCGATAAAGGGCATACACGACAAGCTTGCGAGGAATTTGGCTTCTCAAATTTCAAGCGTTATGAGAAGTATCGTGGAGATCCGCCTGCATAGCGTCGATCAGATGACGTACGGCGAGTTTTTGATGAGTTTGCCGAGCCCTACTAGCTTTAACGTCTTTTCGATCAAGCCGCTTGACGGCAACTGCGTTTTGGAGATAAACCCAAGCATCGCGTTTCCGATGATAGATCGCTTGCTAGGCGGTAACGGTGAGGGCTTTGAGGCTAGCAGGGAGCTAACCGATATCGAGGTAAATTTGCTCGATGCGATCCTAAGGATGATGATGCAGCGCCTAAAAGAGAGCTGGTCGATGATCACCGATATGTACCCAAACGTCGAGGCTAAAGAGAGTAGTCCAAACGTCGTGCAGATCGTCAGCCAAAACGAGATCGTGATAATGGTCGTCATGGAGATCATCGTAGGCAACTCAAGCGGCATGATAAATATCTGCTATCCGGTTATCTACCTCGAGCCGATCTTAAGCCGCCTGGCCAACCGCGACATAATGCTAGGCGAAACGAGCGCGAAAAAAAGCCGAAACAAAGAGCTAAAAACGCTAATCGGACGCGCCGAGGTGCTATATGAGGCGATACTGGGCAAGAGCGTCGTTAGCGTCAATGAGTTTTTAAATTTAAAAGAGGGCGACATACTGCGCCTTGACCGCTCGGCAAACGACAAAGCTATCGTCACGATAGATAAAAAAGAGGTATTTTTGGCTGAGGTCGGGCTGCATAGATTTAGAAAATCTATCCGCATAGAAGAGCTAATCAGAAGCGACAAGGACGAGATCAAAAATATCCTCGAGCAGTACGAAGAAGAGCGCAAAGCCAAGCTAATGAGCTACGATCAAGAAAACGAAGAGGATGAGGATAATATATTAGGCGAGGGTGAAGATGATGAATGATTTTTTAAAAATTTTCGTAAATGAAGTAAAGGCTACGATCGAGGGGCTAACGGGTAGAACGCCCGAGATAGGCGAGAGAAACGAATACGACGCGCCTAAGCAAGAAGGCATAAAGCCACCTCTAGCCGTGGCAAACGTGACTGTCGGCGGCGACGCGACCGCAAAGATGATGCTAGTAGCCACGCCCGTGCTAATGAGCGCGATCGGCGAGTGGATGCTCGGAGAAGAGGAGATCTCGCGCAACGAAAATTTAAGCGAGGACGAGCTAGACGCCGCAAAAGAGGTGTTTTCAAATATTTTGGGCGCGTTTTCTACGAGTCTTGGCGCGCAAAAAGGCATGCCGAAGCTAAATTTCGAGGTCGCGAAGGTAAATTTCCTTGACGAGAGCGCAAATTTAGACGTAAGCGCGTTTGAAAAAATCTACATCTACTCCGTTAAAATCGGCGACATCAGCGAGCATATCGCTATCGTGCTTGATTTTTCGTTAGTTAAGTTTTTTAACAAAGATCAAAAAGAACCCGCCGCACAGCAAGCAGCTGCTGCAAAAAGCGATCTAAGCGCCGAAGAGATGCGAAATATCGGGCTCATCATGGACGTGCGCCTGCCGCTTCACGTGCGTATCGGCTCAAAAAGAATGCTGCTAAAAGACGTGCTAACGATGGACATAGGCTCGGTCATCGAGCTAAATCAGCTCGCAAACGATCCGCTAGAAATTCTAATCAGCGACAAGGTCGTAGCTCTAGGCGAGGTCGTCATCGTGGACGGCAACTTCGGCATCCAGATCACTCAGATCGGTACGAAAAAAGAGCGCCTCGAGCAGCTACGTTAAGGGCTAAAATCGGACGAATTTCGCCTTGGGGCGCTTTTTTAAAACCAAGTTGTATTCGGCCAAATTTAGCACGAAATCGCGAGCAAATTTGGAGACCTAAATTTGCAAGCCGCCGCATTTTTAGAAACCACCGCATAAATTTGCGCTAAAGGTTAAGGCGGCGGTTTTGTGCTTTTAAAATAGGTTTGCCTTACGAGTTTGCGCCGTTTAGCGCTAAAATTGCCGGCAAATTTGAACAAAATTAAACCGCTTTGATAGCTTTGCAAATTTGAAATCTACCTAAAATTAATCTCAAATTTAATCGCGCGTCATCTATTTTTAAATCCGTTTTAGCTATCATCGCTTTTATGCTTGCGCGGTAAATTCGGTAGCGGTTTACGGTTCTAGCGCGTAAATTTAAACTAAAAAGAGAGACGATGGATGAAATCTTAAACGATCTGGCTAAATTTAGGGATTTTGCGACTTATAAAAATCCTAGCGTTACGTTTTTCGGTTCGGCCAGATTTGACGAAAATAGCAAATACTGTAAAATGGCCTTTAGCCTCGCAAAGGAGCTTGCAGAAGGTGGTTTTGCCGTCGTTAGCGGCGGCGGGCCTGGCGTGATGGAGGCCGCGAACAAAGGAGCGTACGAGAGCGGCAAAAGCCCGTCAATAGGCCTAAATATCGTGCTTCCGTTTGAGCAAGTGACGAATAAGTACGCCACTAGCAACTTCATTTTTTCAAATTTATCCGCCCGCAAATTTGCCCTCATCGAGCGCTCGAGCGCGTTTTTGGTGTTTCCCGGCGGCTTTGGAACGCTTGATGAGCTGTTTGAGATCCTAGTGCTCGCGCAAATCGGCGCCAAAAAAGCTAAAATTTTCCTCATCGGAAGCGAGTTTTGGAGTAAGCTCGATGATTTCATCAAAACCACGCTGATACGCGAAAAAGCCGTCAGCGAGGAGGATCTGTCGCTTTATACGATCAGCGATGATCTAGACGCCGTGCGAGATGAAATTTTGCGGATTTTAGACTAGGCGAGCGTGCTCAAATTTTATAAATTTTGAGGATTTGGCGATGTTTGACAGGATGCGAGATAGGATCGCTTTTGCGCTGATTTGCCTTGTTTTTATCGCTATTTGCGGCTATATCGCTGTCAAATTTGACGGCGCTCGCATCCCGCTTCTTATCTTTGCGACCGTAGTTTTCGTCGTTGCGATCGCGGCGCACATGATACATGAAAATTTAAAGTTAGATAAAGATCTAAAAGACGGCGAAGTTCAAGATAACTAGCCGTAAACAGTTTGACGGCTAGTTAAATTTAGTCGGTAAATTTGCCGATTGCTTATATTTGGCGCTCGGCGTTAAATTTTGATTTTTGTAAATTTAGCCGGCCTGCATTTTAGTAATTTTAGTGAGCGAATCTTTTAAATTTACGCTCCAAGCGCCTTGTTCTAAAAATTATAAATTCTCTCCGCCGAGCGCATTTGCCTTTTGCGTCAAATTCGGTAAATTTAACCGCGTCATCGCCGTTTGCAAATTCTGCGTTGCCGTCTCGGCGGGTAAAATTCAGAGCCGAGCAAGGCGCAAAAGCTAAATGCACGCTTAGCTCGCTATCCTT
>CALISV010000215.1 GCA_938041615.1 uncultured Campylobacter sp.
CTTTAAATTTACAAGCCACAAATATGGGCGATATGATAAATAAAGGCGTCAAAATAGCCACTCACGCATCAAGCGGCGACTATAAAAGCTTAGTCAGCGAGGCGCTAAATGCCGCTGTTAGCGAGCTTTCAAAAGAGGGCTTTATAAACAATGCTACGGCTAAAATTCCACTCCCAAAAAGCCTTGAGATGGCGTCAAATTTAGCCAAAAAAGTAGGCGGCGAGAAGTGGGCGCAGGATCTTAGCAAGTCGATAAACAATGCCGCGACCACAGCCGTACCAAAGGCTGCTGAAATTTTTAGCGAAAGCATAAAAAATATGAGCGAAGCAGATGTCAAAAAGCTCTTTAACGGTGGTAGCGACAGCGTTACAAAATATTTGCAGCAAAGCTCCAGCCAAAAGCTAAAGGTGGCTTTTACTCCGATAATTGAAAAAATGATGAGCGAAAATAGCTTCGCGACTGCCTATAATGGGCTAAATTCTTTCATCGGCAACTCAGCAAAAAACAACGAAACTATAAAATCAGTAAAGAGCCTAGCTAAAAATTTAGGCGCAAGCGAGTATGTACCAAATGACGGCGAGGATCTAAACGCATACATCACGAGAAAGACGCTAGATGGGCTATTTAACGTGATGAGCGAGAAGGAAAGCTCGCTAAGGGGCGGCGCCGTGGAGCAAGGCACGAAAATCCTGCAGGGAATTTTCAAGTAAAATAAGGGAGAATAGTGAAAAATAGTTTGGAATTTCGCGCCGATGTGGGCATGATTTTTGTTGCGATAGTCTTTGGTCTGGGCTATCTGCCTACCTCGCTAGCGCTTGCTACTAACGGCGTTTTTGGCGTTTTGTTTTGGAGATTTTTGCTAGCGGCGATCATAGCCGGCGCGATATTTTATAAAAAGCTAAAAGACGTAAGCGCGCCTGATATAAAATCGGGCGTGATCTTGGGTCTGTTTTTGTTCGCGGGATTTGTCAGTCAGACTTTCGCGTTTAAGTACGCCGACACCTCGTCCGTGGCCTTTATCATCGGGCTAAACGTAGCTTTGGTGCCTTTTATCGCGGCGGGGCTTTTTAGGCATAAAATTTACTCCTACGCGTATGTGGGCGTGGCGTTTGCGGTGGCGGGACTTTATATGATAGGCGATACGAAGGTGGGCTTTGGCCTGGGCGAGATTTTGGCTCTGGTTTGTGCGTGCGCCTACTCCTTTCACATCGTGCTAACAAACCGCCTGGTGCAAAAATGCAACCTCGTAAATATGGTTTATTTTGAAATTTTGACCCTAATCGCGCTTTGTTTCGCGGCTATTTTGGTTTTTGAGGAAGCTAAAATCGCTCCCGTCGTGGACAAGGCGTTTATCATAGCGATGCTAGTCGTGGGCGTGCTGGGTACGGCGTTTGCGTTTTTCGCGCAGGCGCTTATGCAAAAATTTACAACGCCGGTTAAAACGGCGATATTTTTCACTCTCGAGCCCGTAACCGCCGGAGCGATGGGCTATTTCGTCGGCGCGGAGGACATCAGCGCATATAGGCTTTGCGGCGCGGCACTTATCTTGGTCGGAGTTTTGATCAGCGAGATAGGCAGCTACCTGCGCGCTAAAAAGGAAAATTTAGCCTAAATTTCGGCGGATTTTGCTTGGCGTTTCGCTCAAAGCGCCGGCCCTCCGTAAAATCAAATTTATCAAATCGCCGCCAAATTTACTCTCGCGGCGATTTTGACGAAAATCTTTTAAAATCGCCTCTTAAATTTAGCTTTAAATTTATCGCCGTTTCGCTCGATAGCAAGGCGGCGGCGAC
>CALISV010000216.1 GCA_938041615.1 uncultured Campylobacter sp.
CGGGCAAAATCACTTTAGCTTTTCGTGGTTTGGGCTCTTGATCGCTCTTTGCGGGCCTGCGACCGTCGTGCCGCTTTTGCTTTTTAACTCGGCTGCTACTAGGCTAAATTTGAGCACGATCGGTTACCTACAGTACATTTCGCCCTCTATGCAGCTTTTGCTTGCCGTTTTTTACTACGGCGAGCAAATTAGCGCGCTCAAAGCGCTATCGTTTTTGCTGATCTGGAGCGCGCTGGCGGTGGTTAGCTTTAGCGCGATTTATAGTAAAAAAAGTAAAATTTCAGTATAACCGCAAATTTAAATCAAAAAAGGAAAAACAATGTCATCTATCGCATTTTACGCCGTCATCTGCGTCATAGCCGCACTCGTGCTATACACGCAGATACAAAAAATAACGAGAAAGATCGATGAGAACGGCACTCTAGCAAATAACTCACCCGAGGCCGTGCGTCAAATTTCGGTGCAAAAGTACAAGGATTTTTGTGAGATCATTAACGGCGAACTAAGGGAGCTAAAGATGAAAGCACTCTACGACGACGCCCTAAAAAACGAGGATTTAAAAGAAAAATTTTTAGAAAGCCTAAGCGAGATGAGTAAGAAGCTGACATTTATCGAGACAATGAACACCGCTAGAAACCAGGGCAAATGGGAAAGCGAGCTCTTTGAGGTGCTTAGCCGCCTAGACGATCTCGTCACGGAAAATTTCAAAGACGGCGAGCGCACAGGAGACGAGATTAGAGAGCGTCTGGGCGCGGAGTTTAGCAAGCTACAAAATTAAATCTTAAGTAAAAACGGGGTAATATCGCTTTTTTGATTTAACTCTATCTTTCTAAGGAAAAAACGGATGAGCTATACCAAAAAAGACCTCGTAACCGCTGCAAATTTAACCAAAGACGAAATTTACCATTTCCTAAATTTAGCCAAGGAGTTTAAAGCATTAAACAACTCCGAGACCAAAAAAGCCAAGTCGCTCTACGGCAAAACGACCGTAAACGCCTTTTTCGAAAACTCGACTAGGACGCGGACGAGCTTTGAGATCGCGGCTAAGCGCCTAGGAGCCGACGCTATAAATTTCACCGCCTCAAGCTCCAGCACCAAAAAGGGCGAAACGCTCATCGACACCGTCCACAACATCGTCGCGATGAAAACGGACGTCGTAGTCGTGCGCCACTACAGCTCGGGCGCGGCTAAATTTATCGCCGAGAATACCGACGCTCACGTCGTAAACGCGGGCGATGGACTAAACGAACACCCTAGCCAAGCGCTGCTTGATCTTTTTACCATACTAGAAAATCGCGGCAGTCTAGAAAATCTCACGGTCGCCATCATCGGCGATATCTTTCACAGCCGCGTAGCGCGCTCAAATATCTACGTCCTAAAAACGCTCGGAGCCAAGGTTAAGCTCTTTGGCCCGCCGATGTTTTTAACGGGCATGGAGGCTTTTGGCTGTCAAATTTGCTCCGATATGCGCGAGGCCGTCGAGGGTTCGGACGTCATCATCATGCTGCGTATCCAGCTCGAGCGTCAGGACGATGAGATAGCGTTTCCGTCCGTGCGCGAATACTCCAAATTTTTCGGCCTAACCCAAGCCAAAATGAAATACGCCAAAGATGGCGTCATGATCATGCATCCCGGCCCGATAAACCGCGGCGTCGAGATAAACTCCGACGTAGCCGACGATCCGCGCTACTCGCACGTGCTAAATCAGGTCGAAAACGGCGTCGCCGTCAGGATGGCGATCCTAGATACTCTCATCAAAAACAAAGGCGCAAAATGAAAACTCTCATAAAAAACGGCACGATCGTAAATCATAACGGCTCGCAAAAAGCAAACGTCCTGATAGAGGGCGACAAAATCGCTCTAATCACCGCTGACGAACCAGCGGTCGATAAAATAATAGACGCTAGCGGTAAGCTCGTGATGCCGGGTCTAATCGATATGCACGTGCATTTTCGCGACCCCGGCCTTGAGTATAAAGACGATATAAACACGGGCTCTGAAACCGCAGTCGCAGGCGGCGTGACCACCTGCTGCCCGATGGCAAATACAAATCCCGTAAACGACAACGCCGTCGTTACGCGCGACATGGTAGCCAAAGCTAAAGCCCGCGGTCTCATCGACCTACTGCCTATCGGCGCGATAACAAGCAAGATGGACGGCAAAAAGTGCGTAGAAATGGGCGATATGACCGAGGCTGGCGCAGTGGCGTTTAGCGACGACGGACTACCTGTAGCCAGCAGCGATGTGATGAGATACGCGCTTGAATACTCAAAGCACTTCGGCAGCTTCGTCATCAACCACTCCCAAGACTGCTCGCTATGCCGCGGCGGCCACATGAACGAGGGCCGCGTCTCGGCGATACTAGGCATCAAAGGCATGCCGCGCGAGCAAGAAGAGATCATGGTCTCGCGCGATCTACTGCTAGCCAAGCTAACAGGCGGCCACATCCACATCGCGCACGTTAGCTCCGAGTGGTCGCTAAAGCTCATCGCGCAGGCTCGCACAGCCGGCATAAACGTGACCTGCGAGGCGACTCCGCACCACTTTACTTACACCGAAGACGAGCTACTAGGATATGATACGAACTTTAAAATGTCGCCGCCGCTTCGCACCAGATCCGACGTGGACGCGATCAGAGAGGGGCTAAAAAGCGGCCTCATCGACGTCATCGTCACCGACCACGCCCCACACCATAACGACGAGAAATTTTTAGAATTCGACAAGGCGCCTTTTGGAATACTCGGCCTACAAACACTCGTGCCGCTCACGCTAAATTTAGTCTGCGAGGGCGTGATAAGCTACGAGAAAATGGCGGCTCTAACGTCCTATAACGCGGCTAAAATTTTAAAACTAAAAGACAAAGGCGTGATCGCGGAGGGCTACCTCGCCGACATCGCGATAATAGATCCAAATTTCGAGTATCTCTACGACAAAAACCTAAATAAATCAAAATCCCAAAACTCCCCGCTACTAGGCAAAATGCTAAAAGGCGCGGCGGTAATCACGATAAAAAGCGGAAAAACGGTGTTTGAGTTTCCAAACGTCGTGGCGTGATCCGATCAAATTTAGCGTAAATTTGAAATTTGACTTTGCGGCGGTTAAGGTTGCCGCGAGGTCAAATTTTAACAACGACTAAAAACAAAATTTGAAACCATAGGACAAGTATTGCAAAATCAGCCCGCGACCAAAACCGTCAAAAATACAAAAGAGCAGTTTCTTAAAAACATTTTTATCGCTTATGTCGTCGCCTCTTTTGGGATTTTTATCATCCCCGAGGATATATTATCTAGTTGCAAAATTTGCCGCGATTTCGTAGCAGCTATGAAGCACATCTTTCCAAATATCCAAATTTTTAGCGACATAAGTCCGTTTAAGCAAGAGATAGAATTTTATGCGAGCTATATGTGGGTGCTTGGGCTGCTACTGGCGATAATTTTGAGTGCATTATTCATTATGTCCGGTAAACGCAAAGCTCCGAACATAAGCTGGCCGATATCGATGCTTGGCCTTATACTTAGCGCATTTATTATATATGATTATTTTTTTGGTTGCGTAGGCGTAGACGGCATAGTTTTACGCGACGGAACTCGCACCCAGATAACCTTTGATACAAAATTTGAAATATTTGCCGCCATAACGGTTTTTCAACTTTTTTTCTCTTTACTTGGACTGTTTTTATCGGTCGTCTTGTTGCGAGATTTATTTTTTAAGATTTTTTACCAAGAAAAGGAGAGCAAATAAATTTAAATCAGTTTAAAATTTGCGGTTTTGTCTCGGCACATTGGAAAATGCAAGCCGCACCGCACGTTTTGATTACGAGAAAATCGGCCTAGATTTATCAAGCCAATTTTTTGCTAAAGCTAAATTTGACGGCAAGTTTTGCCAAAGCCGAATTTGACCCGCAATTTGGCCGTACGCTTTTATTCAAATTTTACGCCTGCTCGCTCAATCCGCCTATTTTGACGCCTTGCCGGCTCGCTAAAGCTTATCCTTTTAGCGGCTAAATTTAGCCTCCAAGTCGAGCCCAAATTTAAATTTGTCAAATTTGCCGCCCGACTAAGCCGTAAATTTACGCTTACACATTTTTGTCCGCTCAAATTTATAATAACCGCCGAGCCAAATTTAAAAACCGACTTGCTTAAATTTAATCCAAAGCTGGCCTGCAAAAACTTATCAAATTTAAAAGCTAAAACGGAGCAAATTTACGCCGCCGCATCAGCTCAATCGATGATTAAAAACCGATCAAGCCGACCGCAAGCGACGTAAATTCGTCAAATTTGGTTCAAATTTACCCTCACGCGTCCTTGCCGTTTATCGCGTACGCCGATCGCAAAAACACGTCCGTGCCAGATAATAGCGCACTCTCATCAAAGTCAAACGCGCCGTTGTGATGGCCTGCGGCGAGCTTGGTGCCGATCATCAGGTAGCCGCTCTTGCCGCCTGCTTTTTGCACGGCGTGCATAAAGTGTGCGAAGTCCTCGCAAGCGCCGAAATTTAGATCCCGCACGATGAGCTCATCTTTGATAAAAGGCGACTGGCGCGCGGCGCGCTCGTAGATATCGGTGATCTCCTCGCTGCTATCGCCCCCGCTCGTGCCGCCGGTTAGCTTCACGTCGTACTGCACGCCGTACATCTGCGCGACGCCTGCGACGATATCCATGCATTTTTTAAACATAAATTCGTTTAGTTCGGTCGTTTCTCCGCGCGTTTCGCAGGCGATGTAGCCGTTTGGCGCGATGACGTTTCGACCTTCGCCCGCTCGCAAAACGCCCACGTTTATACGCGTGACGCCGTCGGCATGACGCGTGATACCGTACATAGCTAGAGCCGCCTGAGCCGCGGCTAGCAGCGCGTTTGCCCCTTCTTGCGGAGCGCCCGCCGCGTGAGCCGATCTGCCAGTAAAGTTTACGTCAAATTTCGATGTCGCAAGAAGCTTGTTCGTCCCGCAGATGATGCCGCCGCTAGTCTTTGCCTGAAAGCCGATATGACCGCCCAGCAGGTAGTCCACGCCCTCTAGCACGCCTGCTTGCTCCATCGGCACGGCGCCTCTCGTGCCCTCTTCGGCGGTTTGAAATATAAATCTAAATTTGCCTTTAAAATCGTCCAAATTTTGCGCGATGAGTTTAGCCATCGCAAGGCCGATCGTGATGTGACCGTCGTGCCCGCAGGCGTGCGTGATGCCGTCTATATCGGCTCTAAAGCCCTCTTTAAACGGTCTATGCGTCTCATCCTTACTCTCGGTCACATCCACGCCGTCGATGTCGAATCTAAACGCAAGCGTCTTGCCCGGCCTACCCGTATCAATCTCGGCCACCACGCCCGTGAGCCCATCTTCCATCACGGGTAAAAACTCGCGCTCGTCGGCGCTTAGCAGGCTTTTTGCGCGCTCTAGATATTTTTCTTTATCTTTTTCGCTACCAAGACCCGCTCTAGCTTCGGGCTTCATTATCTCGCGTCCCATTTTTAGGCTATAGCCGAGTTTTTTTAGTTCGCTAGCGATCTTTGCCGTCGTAAAAAACGTGAAAAATCCAGTCTCGGGATGTGAGTGAAAAAACCGCCTGTTTTTCACCATTTCGTCTTTTAGCGCTTCAACCTTTGCTCCTATCGCGTCCATTTTTGCTCCTTAAATTTG
>CALISV010000217.1 GCA_938041615.1 uncultured Campylobacter sp.
CGCGGCAATATGACCCAGATGCGCCAGATCGCCTTAAGGCTTTCAGGCCGCGGGTATAAGCCCGTGATCGCAAAAGATATCAACGAATTTAGGAGCACCTATAAAGATTTTGAATACGCCGTACATCTAACCGACATAAAATTAAGCAAAAAAGATATCAAAATCACGCTTAAAGAAAATGTCGTGATCTACGGCATAGACGGTTTTATCGACTCCTCTTTCTCGGAAAATTTCGACTATAAAGTTTTTCTAAATTCGCTCAAAGTCGGCTTTAAATTTTTTGTTTTCGATATGAGCAAATCAAGCTCTATCAACATCCACGGCGTGTCGTTTTTGGCTAAACTAGCGATGGAGTGCGCCGAATACGGAGCCACAATAGCTCTGTGCGGATTAAAAAAAGAGAGCATGTCAAAAGCGCTGGTTTATGACTTGGAAGACTGCGGGATTTTGCTTTACCGCTCGATAGAGGACTTTTTTAACGACGACGCGACGATAGAAGGCGGCGGCGCAACAGCCGAGGATAGACCCAAAAATATCACAAAAGAGCTTGTAGACGTCCTGCCAAACGTGCTAAAAGTCATCATGGATACGCTAGCGTCTTTGTCAAATTTACCAGTCACCCGTACTGCTACGGAGATAGCAAATTTTTATTGCGAAGAGGAGAAATTTTGCATGGGCTCGGTAGCGTTTTACGGCGATATGAATGCTAAATTTATCTTATGTCTCGAAAAATACGCCGTTCATAGGATCTGCAAAATTTTACTTCAAGAAGGTAGCGGCGTAAGCATGACCGAGGCCTACGCAGACCTACTTAACGTCATCTCTGATCGCATCGAGGCGTGGCTAAAAACCCAAAAGATAGAGGCAAATTTTACCTTGCCGCACGTTTTTGAAAGCGTCACAGACGAAGATAAAAAAAACAAAGGCGTCCTGGTGCGACTAGACATCGACGGCATGGACGCGATATTTTTTCTAAGTAAATAAAGGACAATCAAATGTACGTAGCACCGAGTATTTTATCGGCTGATTTTGGAAATTTAAGAGCCGAGATCGAGGCCATCTGCGAGGCTGGTGCCGATCTTGTGCATGTCGACGTGATGGACGGGCATTTCGTGCCGAATTTAACCATCGGGCCGGTAGTTGTAAACGCCGTAGCCAAGGCTGCTACAAAGCCGCTAGATATACATCTGATGGTTCAAAACAACACCTTTTTTGCCGATCTTTTTTTGCCTCTGAAGCCTAAATTTTTAAGCTTTCACATCGAGGAGGAAAAGCACCCGCTGCGTCTAATCGATCACATCCGTAGCCATGGCACGGGGCCTGCGATAGTACTGAACCCGCACACGCCCGTATCGGCGATCGAGCACATCGTAAACGAGGTCGACATGGTGCTTTTAATGAGCGTAAATCCTGGCTTTGGCGGGCAAAAATTTATCCCTTCGGTGCTCGAAAAAGCTCGCAGCTTACGCGAAATGATCGAGCGTAAAAACGCAAAATGCATGATCGAAGTAGACGGCGGTGTGACGGGACTAAACGTCGCGCAGCTCGATGAAGCGGGCGTGGATATCGTCGTGGCGGGCAGTTATATATTTTCGTCAAATTCATACGAGCACTCTATCCGCTCGCTAAAGCTCGAGTTTTGAACCAAGATTTCGAAGCCCTACTCGCCGTCATCGCCAAACGAAACGTAGCCTACGCGGACTTCGTCGCCGCAACCAAGCAAATGGACGAATACTCCGAGCTTTTCGACGTTCGCGATGTGCAGATGTGGCGCGCGCTGGGGCTTGACATAACCCGCACCGCAAAAAACCAAATCGAGCTAAAAACTCGTCGCAAAGAGATAAAAGATCAAATTTTTTGCGTCGTAGATATAGAAACTAGCGGCGGCATAAATAGCGGCCAGATCATCGAAATCGGCGCGCTAAAGCTACAAAACGGCGAAATAATCGGCAAATTTGAAACATTGGTGTACGCGCCATACGTCCCGGAAAATATCAGCGAACTAACGGGAATCACCGCAGAGCACCTAAAAAACGCACCCAGCCTAGCCTTCGTCATGGAGCAGTTTAAGGTTTTTCTGGGTCAAAGCGTTTTTGTGGCGCACAACGTTCGCTTTGACTACGGCTTTATCGGCGCGACGCTGGAGGCGCTAGGATACGGCGAGCTACTAAATCGCAGGCTCTGCACGATCGATCTAGCCCGCCGCACCATCGCCTCACCAAAATACGGCCTAGGCACGCTAAAAGAAATTTTAGGCATCGACAATACCCACCACAGAGCTCTTAACGACGCTATCGCGGCTGCTGAAATTTTTAAACACTCCCTGCAAAAACTCCCAAGCGAAGTAAAAACGACCGAGGATCTAATAGAATTTAGCAAATCGGCCAAGACGATGAAACGACTAAAAATCACGACGAATGAAGCCGGCGAGCCGGTAAAATTTGACGATAGCAAAAATTTAGGCGAAGCAAACGAGGCTCAAATTTTAAACGCTAGCAACAAAATACAGCCTAAACTTCCGATATTTGATGAGTAAATTTAACTAAATTTGCCGTAGTTAAATTTGATAAATTTAAAGCCAAATACAAACTCGCAAAAGCATCCGCTGCCTCTGCCTGCCCTATAAAAATCTTACAAATTTTCAAATTTAACAGAATAAAAAGAATAATTTTATAAAAATAGCAGCCTAGATCGGTGCAAATTTAACCTACTCGCCGACTCGTTCGCCGTTTATCCGCACGATCCTAGCGGGGATGCCTACGACCGTGGCGTTATCTGGCACGTCTTTTAGCACTACCGAGTTTGCGCCTATTTTTGCGTTTTCGCCGATTAGGATGTTTCCTAGCACCTTTGCGCCGGCTGCTATCGTGACGCCGTTTTTTACGGTCGGGTGGCGCTTGCAGCACTCTTTGCCCGTACCGCCCAGAGTTACTTGATGATAGATTAGCACGTCATCGCCCACCTCAGCTGTCTCGCCGATAACCACGCCCATGCCGTGATCGATAAAAAGCCGCCTACCGATCTTGGCACCCGGATGTATCTCGATGCCCGTTAAAAAGCGCGACATCTGCGAGACGAATCGCGCCGTAAATCGCCAGTTTTTAACGTGCAAAAAATGCGCGAGTCTATGAAAAACGACGGCGTGGATGCCCGGAGTGTTTATGAGAATGGCCCCGTAGCAGCACGAGGCCACCGAGGGGTCTTTCTCGCGTACGGTCGCGACTAGTTCGTTTAGTTCGGCTATCAGTCCCAAATCACGCCTCGTAAAGCAGAGTGCTGAGATACCTCTCGCCGTTATCGGGAGCTATGAAAAGCACCTTTTTGCCCTTACCTAGTCTCTTTGCGACCTTCACTGCAGCCGCCAAAGCCGCGCCGCCCGAGATACCCAGCAGGATGCCTTCATCTTTAGCCAGCTTTCTAGCCGCCTCAAAGGCCTCATCGTTATCCACGCGCTCTATCTCGTCGATATAGGCGGTCTCAAGCGTAGCCGGGATAAAGCCCGCTCCTATGCCTTGGATCTTATGCGGACCCGGTTTTTCGCCAGAGATCACGGCAGAGTCGTTTGGTTCAACGGCTACGATTTTAGTCTTATAGCCGTTTGCTTTTAGCGCTCTTGCCGTGCCGCTTAGCGTGCCGCCCGTTCCTACGCCCGCTACAAAAGCGTCAAGCTCCTTAAAGTCGTCCATGATCTCTTTTGCTGTCGTTAGCTCGTGAGCCTGCGGGTTAAATTTATTTTCAAACTGGCTTAGCATCACGTAGCCTTTTTCGTGCACGAGTTCGTTCGCTTTTTCGATCGCACCTTTCATGCCCTTTGCGCCCTCAGTTAGCACTAGTTCCGCTCCGTAAGCCTTTTGTAGCTTGCGTCTTTCGATACTCATGGTTTCAGGCATTACCAGCACTACTTTAAAGCCTAAAGCAGCGCACGCCATAGCTACGCCGATACCGGTATTACCGCTAGTAGGCTCTACGATGATGTTGCCTTTTTTTAGCGTGCCCTCTTTTTGCATTCCAAGGATCATACTTGCGGCGATTCTATCTTTTACCGATCCGCCCGGATTAAAAAACTCAAGCTTAGCGTAAATTTCAGCCATGCCCTCTTCGCGCACGCTGTTTATCCTTACGATCGGGGTT
>CALISV010000218.1 GCA_938041615.1 uncultured Campylobacter sp.
CCACGATGGAAGAGCGATTTTTGGCGTACGATAAGATCATCAGCAAACTAAATAACGAATTTTCGTCGTTAAAATCGATGATCGAAGCCGAATATAATAAGAAGTAAAAGGTAAATTTATGCAATACAACACTGCACACGCGGCGTATTCGCAAAACGCGGTAGGCGGCATCGAGTCGCCTACTAAGCTCATCGAGATGCTTTACGAGGGCGTTTTGAGATTTATTTTTAGAGCTAGAAAAGCGATGCAAGATAACGACGTGGAGAAAAAAGTATATTTTATAAACCGCACGAACGCTATCTTTATCGAGCTTTTAAACTCGCTAGACTACAACCAAGGCAACGTCGCGCACTATCTAAGCGGCCTTTATACGAGGCAGATCCAGCTACTGTCGATGGCAAATATAAACAACGACGAGCAGAGCCTAAACGAGGTCGTGAGCGTAACCAAGCAACTGCTTGAAGCATGGAAAGAGACGACGAACGCGGGGCAAGCCGATGTGGCTGGATGAGCTAAAAATCGCCGTCGCTAACGATGACGCGGAGGCTATCGCGGCGCTAGCGGACGAGACGCCTAGTAAATTTGACAGCCTAGAGGATGCCCTGCAAGCTCAGGAACTCCTCGGTGCAGCGATAAATTTGATACAAAAAAACAGAACCGAGCTCGGCAAAGAGCTAGAAAAACTAAAAAATGTAAAAAAATACATAGCGTCGTAAGTAAATTTGACCGCATTTACGGCGCTTTTATCTCAAATTCTCCTCTAAATTTATCCCGCAAAGGCAAAAATATGACGAAAAACGACGTAAAGAACGCTTTAAAAAATAGATTCGGCACGGAGATAGCGGGCGACTTTCGAGTGCTAAAGGGGCATGAATTAGTCAAATTTAACGATGAAACAAAATTTGTCTTTGAGGGTGAGAGCGAGATATTGCGCGAGTTTTATATCTTTGCAGATACGGGCACGGGCGATCTTTGGCTTGTCTGTTTAGATGACGGCAAGGTTGCTTTTTACGACCACGACGCGGGTTATCTTTGCGCGTCAAATTTGGTTAAATTTGATCTGGATATAACAGGCTGGATTGAGATCGCCGAGATGTTTGGAAAATTTGAGACCATAGACGAACCGAGCGACGAACAAAAATCTAAATTTAAGCTAGCTGTTAGCGCTGCGTGTTCGCAAATTTTAGAAA
>CALISV010000219.1 GCA_938041615.1 uncultured Campylobacter sp.
TGTTAAATTTGAAATTTTATCTATCCCGCAGTCAAAGCCAAGTCATTGGCACTAACTTTTTAACTTTTGAGGCGCGATGGATGAAGCGGTTTTAAAATCAGTAAAAACGATAGGATAACCTATCGTTTTTACGTTTTAATTAAAAATTATAGTGAAAATTCACCATAAACGACCTCTCGTCGCCTAGCCTCGAGCTTGAGCGCCAGTATTTTTTATCAAAGAGATTGTTTATCGCTAGCGTCATTTGCGCATGCTCGGTGAAGCTATATCCCGCACTCACGTCCACTCTGGCAAAGCCAGGCAAGTGTTGTTCTTGGATTCTACCGCCGCTAGTAGAGTAGGAGTAGCGTTTGGAGTAGCCGGTAACGCCGCTTTCTACGTACCATTTGTCGGCGTTTACGTAGCGTAAAAAGACGTTGCCCTGCCAGCGCGTGGTTTCATTTAGATTAAGCCCTTCGTTTAGCGGGTTTGAGTTGTCTTTAGTAACCTTAGCGTTTGTGTAGCCAAGCGAGCTGCGCAGGTATAAATTCTCGTAAATTTGCCCTAGCACGTTTAGCTCGATACCGCGGCTGCGCTCTTTGCCGCGAACCGCCCAAGTATATGGGTCGTTTGTAGGGTCTGGCTGATAGCGGATATTTTTATGTTCGATCTGAAACACCGCGATGTTTGAGCTAAATTTATTATCCGCCCAAGTGCTTTTTAGTCCGATTTCGTACTGGACGTTGTTTTGCGGTTTTAGATCAAGCTTTGACGTATCTTCGGTGCTGATGCCGATGTTGCCTCTACCGCCGTAGGGCGCAAAGCTCTGAGAATACGAGACGTAAGCGGTGTGATCGGTCGCAAAGTCCCATAAAAAGCCGACCCTCGGGCTAAACGAGTCGCCGGTGTAGCTGTTTGTTTGGCCTCTTATATTTCTGGTTTTAAATTTATAAAAATCAAACCTGCCGCCTAGCATCAACCTATACGTGTCGTCAAGGCTGATTAGATCCTCGAAAAACACGCCGTGATTGATCGCGCGGTGTTTGTTATCGGTCGTGAGCGGCACATTTCTGTTTGACGCCCAGCTGCCCCTAGATGCGTATGGATCGATATCTTGCATATGGGTTCTGCTATACCAGAGCCTTGGATGACGGGTTTCGACGCTGTTATCGTAACCGACTGCAATGTTGTGCTTAAATCTCTCGAAATTTAGTTCTTTGGTAAGTGTAAAGGCATTTGAGACAGTTTCGTTATCTGTCTCTTGCTTTGCGTAGTTTTGTATTAGTTTATTGCTGATAGTTTCGCCATTAAAAAAGTGATCGAAATTTTGACTAGCTTTTCTGTATCCAAAAACCCATTTTAAATTTAGCTCTTTTGCTAACTCGGCATTTAACTCCGTACGGAAAAAATGCAGCCTATCCTCCACGAAGTCGCCCTCGTGAGAAAAGCCCTTTTTGTAGTCGATACCTAGCTTATCGTATACGGCTTTGGTAGGAGTTCTATCGGGTACTCGCCAGGCGTTGTCGTACGTATACTGCGCCTCAAAGCTTACGTCGCCGCTTTGGTTGGTTACGATGACGCTAGGGCTTATCATGAAATTTTTATATTTTATACCTTCGCGCCACGATTTACCGCGCTCGCCGTCGGTGGTTAGGCGTACGGCTAGTTGATTATTTACCGCGTGGTTTACGTCTGCGCCAAGCCCCCATCTGCTCCAGCTGCCGTATCTACCCGAGACCTTATAAACAGGGGTAAAATTTGCCTTTTTGCTGACTAAATTTACGACCGCGCCGCCGTCGCTCCTGCCGTATAGGATAGAAGCTGGTCCTTTTAAAATCTCGACGCGCTCGACGTTTGCCGTACTACGCCTAATCTGACCCGAGTCTCTCACGCCGTCTCTATATATATCTCCGCCGTCTACGCTAAAGCCTCTTATTTTTATACTCTCGCCGCGCATATCGTAGCCTGCATCTATGCCTGCGTTTCCTTCAAGTATGCTAGAAAGATCATTCGTGCCGTAGTTGCGATTTTTTTGGATATCGATAGTTTCGATGGTTTGAGGCGTTTGCTTGTTGCTAAGTCCGTTTCTGTTTACTTCCGTGCTATCGTAGGCGACGTAGCCTTTAAGGTTATCTTGCTCGGAAATGCCTTCGACTTCTACGCTTGGAAGCATCACCGAGTAGCCGTCCGTCTTTGCATCGGCTACGGCAAAAGTAGCTAAAATAGCGACTGAAGCAAAAATACTAAGTCTCATTATTCTCCCTTGATTTTAAAATAAAAACAAGGGTATATATCAATAATGCTTAAATAACTATTTGTAAACTATTTTATTATATTACTGGTCATTTCGTATAGCACGTTTTATCGCTTGAGCAGAGGTTAATTTTTAAAATCTGAAAAAAATGCATCTTAAATTTATGGTCTTAAAAAACTTAATGACACTATTCTTATTTTTTAATGCTCGTGATATTTGCGAGAGAACAATAATTTTATAAAAATGTGTTGGAATTACAAACGGCTTAAATTTTTGCTACATAAATTGTTTACTAAAAACCTTATTTTTAATCATTGAAAATCATTATGTATTTCTGTATAATTGTCCGTTAATAATTTTTAAAGGAGTTTAAATGCAGAGGAAAATTATGCTTAGCCTCGCTTTGGCAGGCGTTTTGGCCGCCGCGCAAAACGAAGTAGAGCTAAAATCGCTAGAAGGCGTAACCGTCACGGCGCAAAGATCGTCTCAAAGCGTAGACGAGATAAGCAAAAGCGTCTCGGTAGTAGATAAAGAGACGATAGAAAGAAAGCTCGGCAAAAGCGTACCCGAGCTAATCAGCGAAGCGCCAGGAGTTTCAATCGTAAACGAAGGCATGGACTCAGGCACCGTAAACGTGCGCGGCTTTAGCTCGTCTGATTACCGCGTACCGATGTTCGTAGACGGACTTAGATTTAGAGGTAGGCCGGCGTTTGAGTATTCGATATTTACGCCCGATCAAATCGAAAGGATAGAGATAATAAGAGGTCCCGCTAGCACGCTTTACGGCACGGATGCCTTTGGCGGCATAGTAAATTTAGTCACCAAAAGAGCTAGTGGAGATGTACATGGCGACTGGGCGTTATCGGACACTTATCTTAGCACCCAGTATCAAAGCGCGAACAAAGGCATACAAAACCGCTTACAACTCGGCGTAGTCGGACACGGGTTTGACGCATTGCTGGGCTTAAACTACAAACACGGCAAGGACTATGACACTCCGGCGGGTAAAATACCAAATACGAGGTATAACTACCGAAGTCTTGATTTTAAAGGCGGATATAGCTTTGCCGATTTTCATAGACTTGAGCTCGTGACCAGATATACGGAGTCCGAGCGTGGCGTAGTTGGTACGGCGGTCGGCGCTCCCGGAACGGCGAACAAAAAAGGCTTTCAAAAATACATAAAAGAAGCGCCTCTTAGAGAAAAATACGTAGCGCTAAACTACGAAGGCAACATAAACGATAAATTTATATTAGATTCTAGCTTGTATTACAGAGAGCTTTATACGCACCTAAATATAAGGCCGTATATCGGAGCTATGTCGCCTAGACAAGTCGATAACTACGTAAACGGCCCGAAGGTCTACGGCGGTAAATTTATCGGTAAATTCGTAGGCGACAACCTAACCCAAACCTACGGCGTGGATTTTTATTACGAGGACTGGGACAGCGTGTATCAAAGCGTAAACAAAGGCCCTAGACTTCGCAACAGGCTAAGAACCAAACAGCTTGACGTCGCTGGGTTTGGATTGCTTGAATATGCGTTTAGCAACGATGCGATTTTGAGCGCAAATTTACGCTACGACCGCATAAAAACGTCCTTTGATATGGATAGCTCGATGAGTCCCGCCGTAAAAGCCCTATACGAAAACGCCAACGATAGAAAAGACGGCAGAGCCAGCTACGGTCTGGGACTTATTTATCCAGTTGTCGGAGGGCTTGAATTCTTAGGAAATTTCTCAACCTCGTTTAGAGCTCCTATGAGCGGCGAGGTTGCTCCGATACTTACGTTTTCAGGCAGCGAGGCGTATCTGCCAAACCCTGATCTAAATATCGAAAAAGGCGTTACCTACGAGGCTGGACTTCGCTATACGGATAAAGCGCTTAGATCGAATTTGATATTTTACACGGGAGATTATAAAGACCTGATCGTCGAGCGAAATTGGCAAAGCGGCGGCGTGACCTACTATCAGTCGCAAAACGTAAATAGAGCCAAGATAAGCGGAGCGGAATTTGACCTAGCATATAAAATTTTGTCAAATTTAGAGTTTAAAACAAATGTCGCCTACACGCGCGGCAAAAACAAACAAACCGGCAAACCGCTTCCAGAGATCGCTCCGCTTAGCGGACGCGTGGCCGTTTCTTATTCGCCGGAGTTTTTGGCAAATTCTTACATAGAGTATAGCGGCGACTGGGCGGCGAGAAAGACGCGCATAGACGACAGCGTAGAGCGCGAGCGAGCGGGATATTTCGTGCATAACCTATACATGGGCAAGAGTCTGGGCAAACTAGGATTCTTAAAAGATTTTAGCCTGAATTTCGGCGTCGAAAATATCTTTGACAAAGAATATGCCCCAAGCCTAAGCTACGAGCTAATCAGCCAGCCTAGAAGCGCTAGCAACCCGCTAATAAATCCTGGCAGAAATTTCAAACTAGGCTTTAAGGCTAGCTTTTAAAATTTAAATTTGCCGAGCGGGTTTTAAAACAGACCCGCTCAAAAGCCCTAAAATTTACAAATTTAAGGATCAAATTTGAGAAAAATCATATCCGTTTTATTGCTACTAGCCGCGACGCTGGGCGCGCTTGAATTTACCGATCAAAGCGGCAATAAGCTACGCTTCGACCGCTCCGTTAAAAGCGTAGCTCTGTTTCCGGTGCCGCTGGCTTCGTTTTCTCTTAGCGTCGAAAACAACGTATCTCGCCTAGCCTCCGTCCACCCGATGGCCAAGAAAAATATCGAGCGCGGAATGCTGGGAAAAATGATCAAAGGCGCAGCTAGTATCCCAGCAGGCGGTATCGGAGAGGATTTTACTCCAAACATCGAGGAGCTACTAAAACTATCTCCGGATCTAGTCGTGCAGTGGGGCATGAGAGGCGAAAAGATCATCGAGCCGCTGCGAAAAGTAGGCCTAAACGTAGCTTTGGTAAATTTAAGCGGCACGGAGGAAGCCCCGCTTTTTTGGTTTGGTATGCTGGGTAAAATTTACGAAAAAGAGCAAAGAGCGGAGCAAATTTTGCAAAATAGAGCCGAGGTAAGAGCTAAGATCGAAAATTATGCAAAAGGGCTCGAAAAAAAGCCGAAGGTTCTTTTTATATTCGGCCGAGATAAAAGCTACGAGGCAGCCGGCGGCGGGACGTATTTTGATTATGAGATCAAGCTAAGCGGCGGAGCAAATGCGGCGAATTTCGGGGGATTTAGAATTTTAAATAAAGAAGAAATTCTCGCGCAAAATCCGGACGTTATCTTGCTTAGCAACTTTGACGAGCTTACGCCGCGGGACTTTTTTAATGACAAAATTTTAAAAAACGTAAAGGCCGTCAAGCAAAAAGCCGTCTATAAAATGCCTCTGGGAGGCGATATGTGGGAGCCGCCTACGGGCGAATCGCACCTGGGCTGGGCGTGGTTTAGCGTGCTGTTTTCGGGAACGGCACATATAAATTTAAAAGACGAGATGAAAAAGAGCTACAAGCTCCTCTACGACTACGATCTAAGTGACGATGAGATAGCTCAAATTTTACGCTTCGACCTAAACGGAGAGAGCAAATTTTATGAGCTTTTTAGATAATGAAAAAGTATCTGTTTTTATCGCTTTTTCTAGCCTTTGCGGTTGTTTTTTCGCTGCTTGCGGGTAGGATTTCTATTGACGGGCTAATTGACTATTATCAAAACGACAAAGAGACGCTTTACGCTTTGATATTCGATCTGCGCTTGCCTAGGCTGATAGCGGCGTTTTTGATAGGCGCTAGCCTTAGCGCGGCGGGCGTGATATTTCAGGCGATGTTTGCAAATCCTTTGGTAAGCCCAAATATCCTGGGCGTCGGCAGTGGAGCTGGATTTGGCGCGGTGGTTTGCATTTTAGCCTTCGGTAGCCCCGTAGCCACGCAAATAGGCGCTTTCGTTTTTGGCTTTTTAGCCGTCATGATAGCTTACGCCCTGGGCGTTTTGGCAAACAAAAACTCAAAGCTCATGCTGGTGCTTGCGGGCATCATCACGGGCGCGATATTCGAGGCGCTGATCTCCGTCATCAAATACATCGCCGACACGCAAGAAAAGCTGCCTAGTATCGTCTACTGGCTGATGGGAAGCCTAAGCGCCATCTCATGGAGCGACGTAGCAGCGCTTGCCCCCGTTTGCGTTAGCGGGCTTGTGCTTTTGAGTCTAATGGGCTGGAAGCTAAACATTTTATCCCTAGGCGGCGAACATGCAAGTATTTTGGGCGAGAGTAAATTTTTAGGCTTTATCTTTATCGTGCTTGCTACGCTGATAACGGCCGCAAGCGTAGCCATCGCCGGTATCATCGGCTGGGTCGGGCTTTTAATGCCGCATGTTACTAGGCTTATTTATGGCTCCGATAACTCGCAGCTAGTTCCGATTTCTGCGATTTTAGGCGGGATATTTTTGATGCTAACCGACGTTGCAGCTAGAAGCGTGAGCTCGGCTGAAATCCCGCTAAGTATCCTAACCGCGCTTATAGGCGCTCCTATGATCGGCATCATCATTGTTAAAAAGGGCAAAAGATGGTCTTAAGCGTAGAAAATTTAAGCTTTTCTTATGGGGCGAAGCAAATTTTGCAAAATTTGAGCCTTAGCCTAAAAAGCGGCGAAACGCTTGCGATTTTGGGCCCAAATGGCATAGGTAAATCTACGTTTTTAAAGATTATTTTGGGGCTTCTAAAAGCAAAAAGCGGTCAAATTTTGATCGATGGCCGCGATCATGTATCTCTTAGCGGCAAAGAACGCGCCAAGCTCGTAGGATACGTGCCTCAAAGTGAAAATGTCGCTTTTAGCTTTAAGGTAAAAGATCTGATTTTAATGGGCGTAAACGCAAACGTCGGTACGTTTTCAAGGCCGAGCGCAGAGGATAGAGCGATGGCCGAGGAAGCCGCACGGATAGCAGGCGTTAGCGAGTATTTAAATTTAAACGTAGACGAGCTAAGCGGCGGCATGATGCAGCTGGTGCTTATAGCTCGCTCGCTAGTACTACGGCCCAAAATTCTAATCATGGACGAGCCTACT
>CALISV010000220.1 GCA_938041615.1 uncultured Campylobacter sp.
TTACGCTCAAAACGTATCCAAATTTAAACTATAGGCACGTAAAATTAGTATTTGTTTGTGGTCAAATTTGAGCCCAGACAAGGCATCGCGAGTGCTGAATAAATTTTACGACGGCTTCTAAAACGGTAGATAAATTTTAGAAATTAAGGAGTAAATTTAAAGAGAAATTTGAGCCCGGAGTCGGGCTCAAATTTTAGTGTAGGTCAGACCAGACTTTGCGTTTCCAAAGCCATCCGAATATACCGAAAATCAAGAAGTAGATCATCGCATTTATGCCTAGGCTTTCGCGCTCGGCTTTTTTAGCGTCGCCCGCTTTTGCCATATAGGCTACGACTTTGTCCTCGCTAGCTTTATTTAGACCTACGCGAGGCATCGAGGTGCCCGGTAGCATTTTTTGCGTATCGTTTATAAATTTATGCAGATAATCATCGCCTTTTGAGCGGATCATCATCGATAAATCAGGAGGGTTTGAGCCCATGTAGGCAGCCAAATTTACGCGGTTAGTTAGAACGTATTTGTTTTCGTATTTCATATCGTGGCATCTCTGGCACGCGTCGCGAAATACCTTCTCGTCGCTGATTTCTTTAGGCGCGATAGACTTTAGATACGCGACTATATCAGCGATCTCGGCATTTGGATCCTCTCCGCCGGCTCCGAAAAACGGAGGCATCGGATAAGGATGCTCGTCGTTAAATTTATGCGTTAGTTTTAGCGCCTTGGTCGGATCTTTGATAAGGGCTGCCAAGAAATGCTCGTCGTATATCGCTCCCGCGCTGCTAAGATCGGGCGGCACTACGCCGTACGCTTCGCTAAGTTCAGCAGCGCTCATAGCTGTCGGCATACCCGCAGCCTCGACTCCGTGACAGCCTGCGCAGCCAGCATTTGCAAAGGTTTCTGCGCCTTTAGTCGCGTCGCCTTTGGCTAAATTTATAGCCTTTATATCGTTCCAAAACGCGGTGTAGTCTTCGAGAGATTTTTGTGCCTCTTCGAGATCTTTTTGTGCTCCGGCGACTTTTTTCTCGTCATTCAGAGCTTTTGTCGCATCAAGGGCTTTTTGTCTAGCTTCTACTACGGATTTGGCTTGATTTATATCCTCGGCGCCAAAGTCGTAATCGGCCGCGCCGACGTGCGGATGCATGACGTTATGCGCGTAAGGCTCTATACCCCAGTATGTTACGCCGGTTAAAATAACTACGATTATGAAAATTTTTAACTCTCTCATTTTACCGCTCCTTTTTTCTCAAGAGTCGTTATGATAGGTAAAACGACAAAAAGCAGAACGAAAAACGTAATGGTCGAGTAAAATCCTATCCATGAGTTTGAAATACCAAGCGTCACGCCGTCGGCAGGTAGCTTACCGAAGATCGTAAGCACGATCATATCAACCACTAGCAACCAGAACCATACGAAAAAGCCTTTTCTCTCGTGAGCCGGAGCCACGACGTCGCTTCTGTCGTAAAGCGGCATGAAAAATAGAGCTACGCCTGCGATCGCAAACGCGATAAGGCCGATGTTGTAAGCTTTAAAGCCGAAAATGTCGAAGAAAAATCCGCGTAAAATCTCGTACTGCCACAAGAAGTACCACTCAGGATAGATGTGCGGAGGCGTTTTTAGCGGGTTGCCCGGCTCGAAATTTATCGGATCCATCGCAAAGTTGAAATGGAAACAGACTAAATAGAAAAAGAAAATCATAAAAAAGCCGATGTACATAAAGTCTTTTGCCAAAAATCCCGGCCAAAACGGAATAACTTTCGCGTTTTTCGTATCGCCGCTTAGATATTTTTCAGCCTCGATATCAAAGTCTATCTCTTCGCCCGTTTCGTTATTTACGTGCGGGACGCGAAGGGTGTAAAAGTGTATCGCGACGACTGCTATAAGCACGATCGGTAGCAAGCATACGTGAAGCATGAAAAATCTCGTCAAAGTCGGATCGCTAACGGCGTAGTCGCCTCTGATCCACTCGACCACCGCATCGCCGATAACCGGGATGCCGCCGAATAAATTCGTGATAACCATCGCCGCCCAGTAGCTCATCTGACCCCAAGGTAGCATATATCCGCTAAAAGCCTCAGCGGAAAACAGGATGAAAAGCAGCATGCCGCTGACCCAAATCATCTCGCGACCTTTTTTATAAGAGCCGTAGTAGATCGCCGTAAAGGTGTGTATGTAGATGATTAAAAATACGACCGAAGCCGCAACCGCATGTATGTGACGCCATAGCCAGCCGTACTCGACCTCTTTCATTATGGTAAAATTTACGCTATCAAAGGCTAAATTTATATCCGGTTTATAGTACATAACTAGCATAAATCCGGTAAAAATAAGCAACGCAAAAAGCGTCGTGAGTATAACGCCCATCGCCCAGAGGAAATTTATATTTTTCGGTATCCAGTATTCGCTGACGAGGACTTTCATTAGCTTGTTTAGGGCGATCCTTTGATCCAGCCAGTCTAAAACGCCCGTTGATTTTCTGATGTGCATTTTTCCCTCCTTACGCTTGAGCCGCTAGTTTTTCGTATTCGGGGCTGGTTTCGCCCAGAACGAGTTTCGTACCGTCTATCTTAAACGGCGGTATGTCTAGCGGTCGAGGAGGAGGGCCGAAGGTATTTACGCCGTCTGCGTTGAATTCGCCTCCGTGACAGGCGCAAACGAAAACTTGTTTGCCAGGTTTCCACTCGGGAATACAGCCAAGATGCGTACAAAGCCCGATCGCGACCATATATCTAGCGCCATCTACTACGATATCGCGCTTGTCGTTAGGCGCCATCGAAGCGTCCTTTTTTAGAACAAATATCGGCTTTTTACGCCACTCGATCTGGCGCATCTCGCCGTCTTTCATTGGGCTAAGATCTACAGTCGTAAATCCGGCCGCCTTTACGCTAGGAAGCGGGTCCCAGGTCTTTTTAACGGCTACGAGAGTCGCTGCGCCGCCGACTGCGGCTACCGCGCCAAACGCTAGACCGATAAAATCTCGTCTTTCTTGTTTTACGGACATTACTTTCCTTTCAACGGTTTTTGAAGAATAATCGAGATTATACTCTTATGAAAATTAAACTTTTATTTTTCTAGCAAATAGTTTAAATATTTAAACTATTTTTAAATCATTATTTACTATTTCGTATTTTAAGGCTTTCGGGAGTAAAATTTGAGTGTAAATTTGGTTTAGTCGGTTAAATTTGACGGCTTATAAGCAGACGTAAATTTAAATTATATTTTAGTTTGCGCGTTTTAACCGCACCGTAAAATTTGACGCCGATCGGCTTTAAATTTACGCCGTCAAATTTGACGTTTTTGGCGAGCAATGTTTGGTTAAATTTGATTTTAAAGGAGAATTTATGCGTATCGCTTCGATCGATCATATCGTTTTAACGGTTGCTGATTTACAACGGACGCTTGATTTTTACGTGCGCGTGCTGGGTATGCGCAAGATTGATTTTTCAAACGGACGCAAAGCCGTGGCCTTTGGCTTGCAAAAGATAAATTTGCACGTAAAAGGCGAGGAAATTTTGCCAAACGCCATGAATGCAAACGTCGGAACGGCCGATATTTGCTTGATTGCCGATACGCCGCTTGAGCTAGTTTTAGAGGAGCTAGAGGTTGCCGGTATCACCGTAGAGCAGGGCATCGTGCCGCGAACCGGCGCGCTTGGAGGGATAAGCTCGATCTACGTGCGCGATCCGGACGGAAATTTGATAGAGATTAGTAGATACGTTTAAATTTGACGGGTTTGGAAATTTAACGCCAAAGAAGCGAAGCGTTAAATTTAACCTCAAATTTAACGCCCGCCCTTGCTAAATAGTGTTTTGTCGCGATTTACTGCGACTCCCTCGCGTTCATCTTTATATAGATGTGCAAAATATCTATCGCCGCAGGCGTCACGCCGCTGATCTCGCTAGCCGCAAAGAGCGTCGGCGGGGCAAATCTCTCGAGCTTTTCGACCACTTCGTTGCTAAGCCCGCTGATACCGCGGAAGCTAAAGCCCTCGGGGATTTTCACGCTCATCATATCTTTCATGCGGTCGATCTGCTTTTTTTGCTCGGCGATGTAGTGCTGGTATTTGGCTTCGGTTAAAATTTGCTCCAAGCTAGCTTCGTCGAGCGCCTCGAAAAACGGATCTAGCTTGCGCAGCTTTTCGCTCGTGAAGCTTTTTCTGGCGACGATTTTTTGCAGGGTCAAATTTTGGCTGATTATCTCCTCGTCTAGGCTGGCTAAAAGCTCCAAATTTCGCTTCGTCGGCGTGATCTCGGTGCCGTTTAGCAGCTCTAGCCCGCGAGTCAAATTTGACCTTATGGCTTCTATTTTCTCAAACGTCGCTTCGTCTAGCAAGCCAAGCTCGCGGCCGTATCCTCCCAGGCGCAGCACGGCGTTATCCTCGCGCAAAAGCAGCCTGTATTCGGCGCGGGAGGTAAACATACGGTAGGGCTCCTTCGTGCCTTTAGTCACTAGATCGTCGATGAGAACGCCGATGTAGGCCTCGTCGCGGCGCAGGACGAACGGCTCTTTGCCATCAAGCGCAAGCGCTGCGTTTATGCCCGCCATCAGCCCCTGCGCGCCCGCCTCCTCGTAGCCCGTGGTGCCGTTGATCTGGCCCGCGAGATAAAGTCCGCGCGCCTTTTTGGTCTCTAGCGTGTGTTTTAGCTCGGTGGGTTGGACGTAGTCGTACTCGATCGCGTAGCCGTGGCGCACGATGCGCGCGTTTTCAAAGCCCTTGACCGAGCGCAGCATCGCGACCTGTACTTCATACGGCAGGCTCGTAGAAAAGCCGTTGATGTAATACTCCGTGGCCTCTAGCGTCTGCGGCTCGACGAAAAGATGGTGTCTGTCGCGGTCGCCGAATCTATTTATCTTATCCTCGATGCTCGGGCAGTAGCGCGGACCCACGCCCTCTATCTGGCCCGTAAATAGCGGCGCTTTGTCGAAATTTGAGCGGATGATGTCGTGCGTGGTCTCGTTCGTGTAGGCGATGTAGCAGGGCAGCTGCGTAGGCGCAAAGTCTCGCGTGCGGAAGCTAAAGGGGCTCGGATCCTCGTCGCCGCCTTGGATCTCAAGCACGCTAAAGTCGATGCTTTTAGCGTCCACGCGCGGGCAGGTGCCGGTCTTTAGCCGGCCGACTTCTAGACCTAGTTCGCGCAGGCTATCGCTTAGATTTTTAGCGCTTAGCTCGCCCACGCGGCCGGCTTCTAGTTTGTTAAATCCGACGTGAATTAGCCCGTTTAAAAACGTGCCCGTCGTGATGATGAGCTTGCTGGTTTTATACTCGTTGCCTAGGTGGGTTTTCACGCCCGTGATCTCGCCGTCCGAGCTTAAAATTTGCGTCGCGATCTCTTGGCTGATTTCAAGATTTGGCGTATTTAGCAGTAAATTTCGCATATAGATGCGGTAGCGGTCCATATCGATCTGAGCGCGGCTACCTCGCACGGCCGGCCCCTTGCTCTCGTTTAGCACGCGAAACTGTATGCCCACAGCATCGGTCGTTAGCCCCATCTGCCCGCCTAGAGCGTCGATCTCTTTTACGAGGTGGCCTTTTGCTAGGCCCCCTATTGCGGGGTTGCAGCTGGCGGCGCCGATTTGCTCGGCTAGGATTGTGATTAGCAGTGTTTTTTTGCCCATTCTTGCGGCGGCGAGGCTGGCTTCGATGCCCGCGTGACCGCCTCCGACGACGATAATATCATAGTTCATATTCAAATTTTCCTTGTCCTTAAAATTCGCGATTCTATCAAAAAACAGATAAAATATACAAAAATTTAAGGAAAGATGGCGAGGAAATTTGGCTTAAATTTAACTCTCTTTGCCGTAGTCTCAGCGAGCTGCGGTTGCTCAAAATTTACCTTCCACCCCTCTTTTAAATTCAAATTTAATCCTCCAAATTATAAAATTCTCCACATTTAATCCATCGGAAAAATCATGAAAAAGCTTATTTTTTGTATTGTTTTGGTTTCAGCGTTTGTCGGCGCTTTTGATTTGGCTATGGCTAAAGAAGCTAAATTTGAGCCTATAAATTCGCCGCAAGCCTTGCTGGAGTTTATCAAAGACGGGCAGGAAAAGGGCTATTTCCCGCAAAAAATCGTGCAGTTTTTGGGCGAGCCTAGGATTATGCAGGCTATTTATAGATTGCAAGACGTGGATTTTGATTTTTGCCGAGGTTGCGACCTGACAAAACGGGGCTGATTACGGCCGCGGCGCTAAGATATTTATGACGGCGCAGGACAAAAACGAGACCATAAAACCGATCTCCGAAAACGCGGCATTTATCCTAGGGGGCGGCAACGATGAGGTTAAATTTTCGCCCGCGGATTTAAATGTTTATTATCTAGGCAGCGGAGACGACAGGGCTGAAAAAAGCATGGGCGCGGGCATTTTTATATTTGAAACGGGCTGGGGGCGCGACGAGATCTTGCTGTCTCCCGAAGAGCTGCACACTGTCATCGATACGGGCAAGATCGTGGACTACGACGGTAGCTATCCTTATAGGTTTAGATCGTTTTTCGTGTTTGGCAATGGCATAAAGAGCGAGGATATGCGCTGGCGGAGAGAAGTTCGCCTGCTCAAATTTGGGCGTGATGTACCTCGAGCGCGCGGGCATCGCCGAGGACGTGCAAAAGGGGTTAAAATTTTTACAAAAAGCCTGTGATAGCGGGAACCTTCGGCGGTTGTGTAAATCTAGCCGAGCACTACGAATAGGCGAGCTAGCCACTGCGGCGAAATACTACGCCAAGACCTGCGAGATCGGCAAAGACGACTTTGACGCGCAAAATATCGATACAATAACAAGGCCTGGAAAAAGGCGTGCGAGAAGCAAAATTTGAAGTGAAATTCGGCTGTTTTTGCGGCGCGAGCTTTTTAGGTTTGTTTTTTTGAGGATTTTGGGCGGAGTCGGCCTTGCGCGGCGATAAATTTGAGTAGATGCGGAAAAGGAGCTTTATTTTGCGTAAATTTATCCACTTTGCTTGCGGTTTTGGCATTAATAATACGGCGAGTTTTTGATTTAAATTCAAAGCTTAAGTAGGGCCGGCAAATTTGCGAGAAAATGCGGCATTTTTGATTAAATTTAGTAGCGACAAGAGGTTAATTTGCTGGGTTCAAATTTGCTTGCGAGGCTTGTAGTTTGGGCTCAAATTTTACTTTATACGACTCTGATTTTTTTGCGCTCGGGCATAAATTTAGCCCGCATAACGGCGATCTTTACGGCGATAAATTTTTGCAGCTAAATTTGAGCGACTTTTGGAGTGTATTGTTTTGCTTAAATTTAGCTGCACTG